>JAOZMQ010000286.1 GCA_029934195.1 Candidatus Cloacimonadota bacterium
GTTGAATAGTCTCAAATTTTATACATCAGTTTTTAAAAATTCCTATTGACAATCTTTGGAGGTTAAAGAGTCTATTTTTTTTAAATAGTATCTGAACGAAAAAGGATTTTTTTACTATGAAGAAAATGAAGTTAATGAAGAAAGAGTAATTGGAAAAATATTTGATTTATAGCTTCATAGAAGCGACATCTTTGTAGCCCAATGCGTTAGCGTTGGGTAAGATAAAAAGGATAAGCCACGGATTTACGCAGAGTTACGCGGATTTAAGAGAATTTAAGAGAATAAATAATAGGCGGAAATAGCGAGAAATTACAAATATTAGGATGATTTTAAATTTTTTCTCTATTTTATCCATTATTATTAAAATTTCAATAAGAATTTATTCTTTTAAATCCGTGCTAATCCGTGCAATCAGCGGCTTTTATTCTTTTCGTTCAGAGACTAAATAGTGACTTTTAATTACAAATGGAGTAAATTATGCGAACAATTGCAATCATAAACGAAAAAGGTGGAGTAGGAAAAACAACAAGTACAATTAATATTGGAGCAGCTCTTGGAATACTTGGGAAAAAAGTTTTATTAATAGATTTGGACCCTCAAGAAAATCTTACAAATTCTTTAGGATTTCAAGGGCATAACCAAAAAAAAACAATTTTCCAGCTTTTTTTAGAAGGAGCAAAACTTGAAGACGTTATTCTTAAACGTGATGTTGTAGATATTATTCCATCAGGTAATAGGCTTATGGAGCTTCAGGATAAATTAGCTTATCTAAAAAAATACAATATTCTGAAAAGTCACATTCTAAACATGACAAATTATGATTATGTTCTTGTTGATTGTCCTGCTAATCTTGGTGTTTTAGTATTGAATGCTATGGTTGCAGTAGATGAAATATATATTACTTTACAATCAGAATTTTTGGCATTGCAAAGTATGGCAAAAATTTCAAAAATGATTTCTGAAATTAAAAAGGAATACAATGCAGATTTAGTTATCGGAGGTGTTATTGCCACAAGATATGATAAACGGAAAAAGCTTAATAATGAAGTAATTTCAAATATAAAAGAGTTTTTTGGTGAGAAATTTTTCAATACAATTATTAGAGAAAATATCGCTATTGCTGAAGCTCCAAGTTATGGAAAAACAATTTTTGAATATCGCTTAAAATCTCATGGTGCTGATGATTATATGAGCCTTGCCAAAGAAATTATTGAAAGAGATAATAAAAAACCAAACATTATAAGAAAAAAACTTAGCTTTATGGATTTTGTGGAATAATTAGTGTTAGTTAAAACTAAAAACCCCTCTTTATCTCCCCCAACAAGCGAACGGATACGTTCATAGAGGAGAAACTTAATCCCCTCTCGCGAGGAACTCCGATCAATTTCATTTGTCTGAATCAAGATTATTAAAACGAGTACGTTTTAATCTTGGTAATCCGGTCTATCCTAATTTTGACTTTGTATTTTCATTATTATTTTTTCAATAATTGATACAAAATTCCGGAAGCTTCAAAACTTGATAATTTACAAGTAATAAGGCATATTTCTTCATTGTTAGCTTTTTCAATTACAGCTACATCTGGTTTAATATTCTTAGTAAAAACAACAGCTGGAACACCTGTAAGTGATGCAACCGCAATAACATTAAGATGTCTCATTATTGTTATCCACACTTGATTATCAAGAGCGTTTCCCATTACATCGCTCAATAAATCGGAACAATATCCGTCATCCAATTCGATATTTTTATAATCTACATTTTCTGTAAGAATTTCTCCATTAATTGCTTCAATATATACATCTAATTTAATACTCATTTCAGCCTCATTTAATTCAAATCTTATCGTTGATTTCTCTTTTCGTTAGTATAAAATAATCGGATAAATTACTTTTAGTTCTTTTGCTTCTCTTGTCTAATCCTTATTAAACAATCATCTAATGTTGCTTTTCCTTGAACAATATCCTCGGCTAAAGCTTGGCAAGTTGGAGAACCACATGCACAACAATTAAGACCAGGTAGTAAATCTGTTATTTCTTGCATTTTTTTCATTTTTGTTATTGCACGTCGAATATTTTTATCTAATTCCATTATAGAACGAGGTTCAAGGTTCGGAACATCAAATAATCCATTTCTAAAAAGTTTAAGAAAGTAATCTTCGTCGAGATTATTGGTAGTCTTCAAAGCTTCAATTTTCACTTGGTTACGATTTTTCATTAGTCGCTTAATTCTGCTTGTTGCAATAAATGGATTTTCTGGATTCAAAACTCCACCAACACAACCATTTGTACAACTTCCAAGAACAATATAATCATAATTTTCCAATTGATGATTTTCCATTCTAGAAAGGACTTCAACAACATTATTTATCCCACTCACAGCAAGTGTTTTTATTTCTCCATTATTAACATCTTCTGCTTCTAAACCAGAAATAGCCCAAGTATGACCTCTTGAAGCAAAATCAATTTCATTCTCTTCTGGTTCAATATCGATATTTAAAGCAACAATTTTATTGAATATTTCATTCATAGAAATTGCTCCGTCCTGAAATCTTTTATAAGAACCTTCTGGTTGATGAACAGCAGTAACTTGTGCAATACAAGGAACAATTAAAAATATCCCTACTAAAGATGGATCAATTTTCTTTTCACGAATAATCTTATCTCGATAGTATTTTGTGATCACACTCATAGGAGCTTCAAGATGTAGGATATTCGGCAGAAGAGAAGGAAATCTTAATTGAATCAAACGTACAACTACCGGACAATCGCTGGAAATTACAGGTCTTTTTTTGGGATTCTTTTGAATATATTCTCGAATCATTTTGGCAATTACTTCTGAGACTTCTGCTTCATCAGCAACTTCATCAAAACCAAGTTCAAAAAGAGTATTTTTTGCTCTCTGAAAACCAATTTCATGTGGAAATTGTCCTGCAAATGGTGCAGAAATAATTGCAATGTTATAATCAAAATTTTCAATCTCTTTTAATTTGTCAGATATTGGAGTAAGTGCCATAGATGGGCAAACTTGAATACATTTTCCGCAATCTATACACCTTGTCTCATCAATAATTATCTTACTATTACGTAATCTTATAGCTTCTGACGGGCAAATTCTGACACAATTTGAGCAACCATTACAATTTTCTTGAATAATATTGATTGCATGAAAATATTTTTTTTTATTCATAATAAACTTCTTTAGTAGTAAATTAAAATTTCAAGCATAGTAGATTCATTTTCTGCAGATACAATGTGCATTACATCTGAATTTTTTTTAATATTTGGTAGTCCAAGACCGGCACCAAATCCCATTTCTCGAACTAAATCACTTGCTGTAGAAAATCCTGGGGTCATTGCTTCTTCGATATTTTTCAAACCAGGTCCACGATCTTGAAAAATAATATGAATCATTTCAGGAAAAATATTACCGACAATAGTTCCACCAAAAGAATGAGCCGTTATATTAATTTCAGCTTCGTAAGAAGTAACTGCGACACGTCTTAGAACTTTTGCATCTACTCCCAAACGTTTGAGAAAAAGTTTAATTTGAGCGGAGGCATTACCGGAATGAACAAAATCTTTAACTGCAATGTCATAGTTTAATATCATTTCTGGCTTTGGTATATTTGCAAAAAATCTCTTTGCTTTTTGTTCATAATTAGGTTCAAAATTCCAATATTCAGCCATTAGGTTTTACAGCTCCTTAATCCAGTGGTAAACAAAAGTCCACAAGATTTATACATTGTGAGTTTAGTACAAATGATAGGAAGATCCCTTTCATTTGCCATATCAATAATATTTTGAGGGGGATTTTTACCTCGTACAAAAACAATTCCCAGAACATCAATCATATCTGTCATCCTGATGATTTGAGGGTTAGTTAGCCCCGTTAATAAAAGAGTTGATTCTTTTGTACACATCAAGATGTCACTAATCAAATCAGATCCAAAAGCACAAGTAATCTCAAGTTCTAATTGACTGGGATCAGTAATCAGTTTTCCTTCGAGAATATCGACAACTTCTCGCAAAATCATAGTATAATCCTTAGTAGTTATTTCAAAAAAAATTTACAATCTATCTTAGAATTATCATTTTTTCAGCTTCAAGGAAATTCAAACATCAATACTGATTATAATTTTTATACCTTGAATAAAAACAATTCTTGTTTAAAATGTAAAGTTTATTTCTAACAGCTCCTTAATGTTATTTTTTCTTAGAAACCTCTTTAATTTTGCCGAATTGTAGTCAAGAGAAATTCTCATATAAGAAAAATTAATGCGTCAGTTTGATTTTGCTAAGTTAGTATCTGAACGGAAAAGGACTTTTAGTCATGAAGGAAATGAAGTTAATGAAGAAATATTAATTGGAAAATTATTTATTTTTCAGCTTCATAGAAGCGATATCTTTGTAGCCCAATGCGTTAGCTTTGGGAAGAGCAATGCAAATTTTCCAAGCTACAGAGTAGCGACATCAAAAAGGACG
>JAOZMQ010000025.1:0-1924 GCA_029934195.1 Candidatus Cloacimonadota bacterium
AAAAAGTTAGTTTTCGTTCAGATACTAAATAGATAAATTATGGGAGAAATAAAGATGTTAGATTTTATAGGAAACAAGAAAAGAACACATTATTGTGGAGAAATTACTTCTTTAAATTTGAATGAAGAAATTACATTAATGGGCTGGGTTCATAGAAGAAGAGACCTCGGAGGATTGATCTTTATTGATATGCGTGATGTTTCAGGTATTGTTCAAATAGTTTTTAATCCGGAAAATGAAAATATTTTAGATAAAGCTCATAAATTAAGAAATGAATATGTTTTTGCAGTAACCGGTAAAGTGATTAATAGAGTAGGTAAAAACATCAATAAAAAAATGAATACCGGAGAAGTTGAAATTGATGCTACAGAGGTTTTGATTTTTAATGATTCTCAACCGCTTCCGGTTCAAGTGAACGAAAATATTCTAGCTGATGAAGATTTACGTTTAACATACAGATACTTAGATTTGCGAAGAGAAAAGCTTCAAAAGATTATGAGGATGCGACATGAAATAGTTTTTGCCATCAGAGAATTCTTAGTAAAAAGAAGATTTATGGAAATTGAAACCCCAATTTTAATGAAAAGTACACCGGAAGGTGCTCGTGATTATCTTGTTCCAAGTCGTATTCATCAGGGGAAATTTTTCGCACTTCCACAATCTCCTCAAATTTACAAACAATTATTAATGATTGGTGGTTTTGATCGTTATTTTCAGATTGCAAGATGTTTTAGAGACGAAGATTTACGAGCAGATAGACAACCGGAATTTACACAACTTGACTTGGAAATGAGTTTTGTAACCCAAGAAGAAATTTTTGAAATAATGGAAGAATTATTCGGATATGTTTACAAGAAAATCATCAATATTGAATTACCTAAAAAATTCCCACGCTTAACTTATAATGAAGCCATGAATCGTTTTGGATCGGATAAACCGGATACAAGATTTGGAATGGAATTTTGTGATTTAAGTGAAATTCTATCAAAAAGTGAGTTCAAAGTCTTTTCATCAGCTCTTTCCGCTAATGGAAGTGTAAGGTGCATTGTCGCTCCCGGATGTGCAGGATATTCAAGGAAAAAAATTGATGAGCTTACCAACATTGCCAAACATCTTGGTGCTAAAGGTCTGGCATTCTGCAAACTAAAAGATGATGAACTCTCAGCCGGTATTACAAAATTTTTATCTGAGAAAGAAAAGAAAGAAATTATTGAATCCTCAAATGCAAGAAATGGCGATTTGATTTTATTCGGTGCTGATAAGAATAAGATTGTGTACAAAGTTCTTGATGGCATAAGAAGACATTTGGGGAAAGAATTAAAACTCTATAACGAAAATGAATTCAAATTTGTTTGGATCACAGATTTCCCACTCTTTGAATATGATGAAGAGAAAAAAATATGGGAAACAGCACATCATATGTTCACTTTGCCTAAAGAAGAACATATGGAATATTTTAATGATGAGAAAAATTGGGGTAAAATTGAAGGACAGCTTTATGATTTAGTTTGCAATGGTTTGGAATTATCATCCGGCAGTATTAGATGTCATAGGTGGGATGTACAAAAAAAGATTTTCGATGTTATGGGATTCACAGAAGAAGAACTTCAAGATAAATTTGGGTTTTTCCTCGAAGCTCTAAAATTTGGAACACCTCCACATGGTGGAATTGCTCCCGGTATTGATCGGATAGTAATGCAAATGGCAAAAGCAGAATCAATTAGAGACGTAATTGCTTTTCCCAAAACATTGAAAGCTGTTGACCTTATGAGTCAAGCTCCTGCTCATGTTTCAGATGTTCAATTAAAAGAATTATCAATAAAAACTGATATTTTGAAAAAGGAATAATTCTCGTCTGTTTTGTAGGACAATCAGTCTGATTGGGAATTGACAATCAAGCTGATTGTTCTACGAGGATGAAATC
>JAOZMQ010000025.1:2024-15845 GCA_029934195.1 Candidatus Cloacimonadota bacterium
ATTGACAATCAAGCTGATTGTTCTACGAGGATGAAATCCCGTCTGCAAGATAAGGCGGATTTTTTAATCCGTAGAGGTTTCTAAAAGCGAATAGGTTTTAACCTATTCGCTTTTAAAAATAATGAATAATGGCACATTAAAGCCGCAGTCGTCAATTTCTCTGATGTTACTCATAATTTTTTGGGAAAAGTATTCTTTCAACCCCTTCGATAATGATATGTAAAGCTGTCATATGAACTTCTTGAACTCGATCTGAAGTAACAGCTTCTACAAGAATTTCAAAATCTGCCATGTTTTTTAGCTTACCTCCATTTTTGCCGAGAAATAGAATTGTTTTCAATTGTTTTTTTTTAGCCATTTCTATGGCATTTATAACATTTTGGGAATTTCCACTGGTAGAAATTCCAATAAAAACATCATTCCTTTTCCCAAAAGCTTGTACTCCTCGACTAAAAATTTCATTAAATCCAAAATCATTAGCAACACAGGAAATATGAGCTGAATCAGATAAAGAAATTACCGGTAATGCTTCACGATTTTTACGAAATCTTCCAGTAAATTCTTCTGCAAAGTGCACAGCATCACACATACTTCCACCATTTCCACATATCAAGATTTTATTTCCAGCTTCAAATGTATTAGCAAGCATAGTTGCAATTTCGGTACAATTTGAAATATTTTTATCATTTTCAAGGAATTTTATCAAAGTCTCCTTTGCTTCCACAAACGATTTTTTTATTAATCTCTGCATTTTAAGCTCCAATATTTTTATTGTTAGAATCAGATTTTTTGTTTAGAGGTCAAGTATTATTAATACTCTGACTTTTTAGAAAATGCTCTTTTGATAAGAAGTTTCAGAATTTAGTTTACAAAATATATCAATAAATTAGATATGAAAATCTTAATCTTCTGATTAAAATGTTTTTTTAAAGAGAGTATTATGAAAATTGTATTACAAAGAGTAATGAATGCTTCTGTAGAAGTTGAAGGTAAAATAGTTGGAAAAATTGGAACTGGATTATTGATTTTTCTTGGAATCGGTGCTAATGATGATGGTTCTGAGATTCCATTTCTAACAAAAAAAGTAAGTGAATTAAGAATATTTTCTGATAAAAATGGAAAGATGAATCTTTCACTCAATGACATTAAAGGCGAAATCCTTCTTATATCACAATTTACGCTTTATGCAAATACAAAGCGTGGAAGGAGACCGGATTTTATTGATGCAGCTAAACCGGAAAAGGCTCGTGAGTTATATCATCAATTTGGTATAGAATTAGAAAATTTAGGGATTCATACTTCAAAAGGTATTTTTGGAGCTAACATGAAAATTTCCTTAATAAATGACGGACCGGTTACAATAATATTAGAAAAATAATAGGATAAAAAATGAAGACTCTTTTTTTTAACGGTGTGATTAAAACATTGGATAAATCAGGCTTGATAGCAGAAGCAATAATAATCAATAAAAATAAAATTGTTGAAATTGGGAAAACTGCAGATTTGATTAAAAATATCAAACAAACAGACACTAAAATTGATTTAAAAGGAAGAATGATGCTTCCCGGATTTGTGGATACTCATACACATTTTTATGAAGTGGCTTTAAGGGAAATTATGATTGACTTAACATCAGTTTCCACAATTGAATCTTTTCGTAAAAGGCTTCTTGAATATAGAAAACAAATGTCTCCTGAAATTGAATGGATTTCTGGAAGTGGTTGGGAAAAAGATGATTTTTCCAATTGTAAAAGTTTTAATAAAACCCTATTAGATGAAGTTTTCCCAGACATTCCAGTTAGTCTTTCCAGTAAAGATCTTCACACTAAATTATGTAATTCCAAAGCATTACAGCTTGCTGGAATCACAAGAGATACTCTCTCTCCTCAAGGTGGAGAAATTGGAAGATTTTCTAATGGAGAACCGGATGGATTTCTGTATGAAAAAGCTTGGGTTTTTATCAATAAAGTTGAACCGCAAATAAATTATAAGTTAAAAAAAAGAATAGTTAAACAATTAATATCAGATTCTTTCAAAAACGGATTAACAGCAGTGCATGTAATGGAAAATTCAGATGCTGCCAATCTGTATCAGGAAATAGTTAAAGAAGATCATAATTTCCGGTTTTTCTGGCATTTTCCCTCAAATGATTTAGATGAAATAATTGCTCAAAACATTAAGTCATATACAGGTTCAAAATTTTTCTTTTATTGTGGGATGAAAATTTTCATGGATGGCTCAGTTGGCTCACAAACCGCTTTTATGAGTACACCTTATCCAGATGATAAGTCCAATTTTGGATCTTTGTCAATGAATCCGGAACAACTTACAAATTTAATGATAAAAGCTACAAATAATGCCATTTCTTCTTCTATTCACGCTATTGGAGATAAATGTATTGAAATTGTTATTGATGTTATCGAAAATGTAAACAAAATAACCGGAACCAAATTACCACACAGAATTGAGCATCTTCAATGTATTAATCCAACAGATATTTTGCGATTAAAAAAGCTTAACATCTTTTGTGCAGTTCAACCGATTCATATTCAAGGAGATGTAGAAATCACAAAAAAATATTGGCCAAAACATGAGAAAAAAGTTTATTCATTAAGGACACTTCTCGACAACAAAATTAATTTGTGTTTTGGATCAGACGCTCCTGTAGAAACAATGAATCCTTTTTGTGGAATTTACAGTGCAATTCAGCGAAAATTCCGCAATAATCCTCAGAATGAATCTTGGTTGCCAGAACAAAAAATATCCATTGATGAAGCAATTGAAGGTTATACTATAAAAGCAGCGGAATCCGTTTTTTTGGACAAGAATTTTGGTTCAATTGAAATTAATAAAATTGCAGATTTAATTGTCATAGATGATTATAGAAAAGAGAAAGATGAATTTTGGTTAGATGCTCAATCCTTGATGACAATTGTTGATGGCAAAATAGTTTACACTTCTGAGAAATTCTAACAGAGAATTATTGAAAGAAATATTATGAAAAATCAGAATCAAATTATAATTTTTTTATTGATATTTTTATCGATTTTGAGTTGTCTTTATTCACAAGAAAATATCTATCCTTTAGATAGTAAATACACAAGATTTGATGAAATTGAGAAAAAAATAAGAGAAATTGTAGATTTGAACCAAGAAATTGCTCGTTGGGAAATTATTGGATTTACAAGTAATGAAAATTTGCCAATGTATGCAATTAAAATTTCTGATAATGTTCACCAACAAGAAGATAATGAAGCAAAAATTTTATTATGCGGTCCTCATCAATCTGAAGAAGTGCTTGGAATGGAAATAGTTCTAAATCATGCAAAACAATTAGTTTATGGATACAATAAAGATTCTCAAATAACCAAAGCTGTCAATTCTTTTGAAATTTGGATTGTAGTAAATGTTAATCCTGAAGGGCTTCAAATAGTTAGTTCCGGTAAGATGCGGCTAAAACGAAAAAATAATACTGATACCAATTGGGATGGGATTTATGAACTTGATGAGGGGGTTGATTTAAATAAGAATTATCCTGTAAATTGGGAACAGGATAAAAATAATTATAGAAAAAGTCCATATTACAAAGGTTATAAAACAGCTTCCGAAAGAGAAATAAATAGTATGATTTCATTTTTTGAGAGACAAAAATTCAATTTTGCTTTTTTTTATCACAGCTCTTCTACAGGAAATTTTTCGGAAAGAATTTTTTATCCTTGGAAATGGAAAATTGAAAATAATTATGGAAGTTTAATTCAATTTTCTCCGGATTACGATTTACTTCAAGAATTGGCAAAACGAATTTCCACAAAACTTCCAAAGGATTATGAAGAAGGAAATTATACTGTCCATACAAGTTTTAATTTTCAAAAAGGATATGCCAGAGATTTTATCTATAAAAAATTCAATACTCTTCCTCTAACAATTGAAGTTGGCGGTAATTCCTCAACCGGAGAAGGAATAATTTCGCCTTCAAACTCACAATTGAAAATCATAAAAGACAAGCATTTCACAGCGTTGATGGAATTTTTTAGAATTTTGAATTCTAACCTTTTAAAGATTAAAGTTGTTGATAAATCTAATATTCCTTTAGAAAATGAAGAAATTTTTTTTTCTTCAAATCATAAAGAATCTCTCTCTCCAATAAAGACAAATTCAGAAGGTTATTTTTTTAGATTATTTTTTGATGAAGCTAAAAAAATATCTTATATAATTAGAGACAAAACATTAAATGTTCCATTTACAAAAGGGAAATTAGAATATTTGATACAAATTGATAAAACACAAAATATCAAACCGGTTATTACAAATTTTCCATCTTCTTTTATTTCTCTTTATCCTGATTTTCAAAATTTTCCACCAATTAAGATTGATAAGGCACATTTGGAAATGAAAGTAAATATCTCCATAATGAAAGGTTATAAAACTTATTTTTCCAAAGAAATCGTCAAAGAAAATAATTTCAATCTTCCTTGGATTCCTATCAACAAGTTGAAACATAGTGTTTTGTCAATCTCAATAAAAAATCAATTTAATGAAATAATTTCTTCAAAAAAATGTGAAGTAAATTATATCGGAAAAATAATTAAAGAAGCTTCTTTTGTAAGGAAAATATCAAAAATTCATGCTTTTTATTTACAGCCGAATGCAAAAATAGCAGTTTACTTTCCGATTCTTGAATGGACACACAAAAAAATCTTTATTGATGGTATCAAAATCTATGCTAATTCTAAAGATTTATCAGCAGAAATCTCTGTCAAAATTGTTACTCAAAACGGTAATACTGAGATACAAAAGAAATCAATAAAAAAAGATAGAACAATCCATAAAATAAAAATTAAACCCATTGTCTTTGAAAATGCTTTTGTAGAAATTGAGAATATCAGTTCATCTATTATAAAAATTTATCGCGAAAGTTCCGAGCCAAATAACTTCATTTCAGGGAATAATTATATCTATTATAATTCTTGGGAGAAAGACTTGGAAGAAGACTTCGGCATTAAGTTGCTGTTGACTGAAAAATAAGTTCAGAACCACTTGACTTTACAATTCTTGAACTTGCTTCGCAATGAATCATACGAGTACGTTTGTGGAAATGAATGTGAAGCGAGGACAAAAACTCCGATTCCCCTAAAAATGTGGACAGGATTTCCACTTTCCAATAAAAACGGCTGAATTTTATCAATTCAGCCGTTTAATTTATAGGATATTATTTCAATAAAAGCATTTTATGATTTGAAATCTTATCAGCAATTTTCATTTTATAAAAATAAACTCCTGATCCGACATTTCTATTTTGACTATCTTTTCCATTCCAACGAATACTTCTCTTTCCTTGATTAAATCTTAATTTATCAAAAGAAATTATATTTTGTCCTTTAACATTATAAATAGATAATTCTACAGGAGTATTATCATTTTTTACTGTAAAATTAATTGTAGTCTCAGGATTGAATGGATTTGGAAAGTTACCGAGAACTTTATTTTGGAAAACAAGATCATTGTCATTATTGTTTAAGAGGGAAATATTTTGAGATGTTTCCGAAGTATTTGCAACAATATCAATGGCAATTTTGTCAAGAGCATCAGCTCCAATTACAAATGGTAAAACAGCAATAATTGTCTCATCTTCATTTGATTCCGTTCTACACATTCCGATTCGATATTCTGATTCAGTTATATTTGTTTCAAGCATAAAATCATTTTCAATTACTTCAAAATCTCCAAAAGAGATGTTTTCAAATTCAGAAATTTTAATATCACAAGCAAGTAAATTTCCTTTCTTGATGAAAACTAATTTGGAATCAATCACTCTTACTTCTATTTCTGCAAATGGAGCAACAACTCTTTCTTCTACAGGGAATTGCGTAATTAAGCCAACAGCATATTGTAAAATTAAGGAAGAATCAAATGATTGAACATTACCGTTACCATCGACATCAGCTGTTATTTCTCTCCAATTTTCCCAAGGAATTGGATCAACTTCCGGTAAAGGATCTAATCCAACAGAATATTGCAAAGTTATGGCAGCATCAAAAGCATTTACAGAATTGTTATCATCGACATCACCATAATTGTAAGCCGGTGAGGTTCCGGTTTGAACTTGAACTGTATTACTGTAAGAACTTTCAGTTCCATCATAAATTGCAGTTACTGCATAAAAAATAATCTCAGCTTGTGGAAGGTCATTGTCAATATAAGAATTCTCTGAAATAGTATTGATAATTTCATATTGTGAACTTCCATTTATTCTTCTATAAATATTATAGCTATCTGGTTGTTCTTGCGGTTCTTGCCAAGCTAACTCTACCGTATTAATGTTATATAAAGCAACAAGATTTTCCGGAGGAAATAATAAACTTCCACCACTAATAATAGAAATATCATCAAGATACCAGCCTTCAGCATTCGTTCCACCATCAGAGCCAAAAACGAATCTGAATTTTACATTTCCGCTAAAACTATCCAAATCAAAAATAGCTTCTTCCCAATTGATATTTCCGGAATATACTGGAGTATCGGCAGGGAAAGGAGGGTTATTGTCACCGCGAGTTGTGTATGGATAATCTCCAACAGGGAAAATTTGTTCCCAATTATTGTTCCAATATATTTCTACCAGTCCACCATCATAACAATTTTCAGGATATGAATTACTTGTTTCAGCTTCCATCCAATGATAAAAAGAAAGATAATTTCCACTACCGATATTTATTTCCGGTGTTTCTAAAGCACATTTTAACCCATCTTCATAATTTCCATTTCCGGTATTACCAATTTTCCAAGAATGATTATCTGAATGGAAATTTTCAGTTGATTGATGCCATTGATCCTGAGCTGTATTCAATGAAGAGTGAGTCCATTCGTTGATACCATATTCAATATTATCCATGAATCCAACATTTATATCTGTATGAAGTAAAGCATAATAACCACTATTATCTTCCAACAAAATATTCAGTCTAAAAGAAGATATTTCTGGAATTACATTTGATAATTCAAAATCAATTGTGCTATTCAAAAATAAAATTTCTCCACTATTCAATAAAGAAATATTTGCTGTAGAGTTGGTTAAGTTTACATTTTCATCGTTTGTATAAACAGAAGCTGTAATATCTTCTGCATTACTTGAACCGGAATTGAGAATTGAAATAGCAAGTTGTGCTGAATCTCCCGGTTCTAAATATCCATTATTTGTTGATTCTGATAATTGAATTGAATCTATACAAAGTTGTGGAGCGTGAGCATTAAGGTTTACAGAAGCGGTAAAAATTTCGTCCATAGATTGAATGATTAAATCTATAGCAAGCAATTCATTATCCGGGCAGAATTCAGAGACTTCAATTTCAAAAGGAATATTATTCAAAATTACTTCATTTGTTCCAATATTTTCATAATTAGAATTTGCATTTATTATGGAAATATAATCGTTTGGTGATTGAATTTCTACAGAAACATTTTGTGCTAAAGATTGCCCAAAATTAGTAATGGCAAAATCTAAATTTATCATTTCGCCATTGTTTACAAGACCATTTCCGTTGGCATCATCAATAATATATTCTTCAAGCGAAAGATAAACTCCAACAGGTTCAATAATCTGAATTTCTCCAATATATCTATTCTTATTTTGAGCAATTACGGACACTTCAAGAATTCCGGGAGAGTTGAGAGGTTCAAAAGCAAGTGACAGCTCTCCATTTTCATCTGTAATTCCACCGGCTAATAAATCACCATTATTTACTAAAGCAACACGAGCATTTGCAACACCAACACTAATTGATATTTCCTCAGATCCGAGAGGAAGAACGGTTGGATAATTTACGTTAGCAAAATTTGTAGGGATTTCTGTCCAAATAGACATTGTAGGGTCACCAAACAAATTGGTTTCATAAGCTGTCCATCTCATATATTCATCATTTTGAATCATAGAAACATTTGTTTCTTTAGCATTTCTATTCACATTACCAATTTGGTCAATTTGCTCACCAAAAATTGAGTGGAAGAATAATCTGTCATAGTATTGAGAAGAACTATTTGTACCAGCGGGTTGATACCAACCGTATCTGGAATTGGCAACGCAAGCAACTTCACCGGTTTCAAGCGAAGTAAGTTTTTCAGCAAAACAATCTTCATTCATAAAATAACCATTGTAATGCCAATTATCAAAAGAGCCATTATAGCACCCTTGAGAATATCCAATAACATAACCTTTATTTACACCATCGTTTTGGAAATTTGAAGTTGTTATATCGGAATTATACATATTCATATTGAAATCTGGTGAGGAGTGACCAAGATGATTTAAAAGATTTACACCTGTCTGATTAAATTGGTCAAAAACATCATATTTGTCCCAATTTACATTCATTTGATACAGAGTAGAGACATCAAAGTTGTTTGCAATTCCATCAGTATAATAGCCATTATAATTTCCACCATTTACAATTTCATTTTTGTAAACACCACCATTTGTTTGTGGTGCATTGTTTAATTCTTCTCCAAGCATTAATGCTTTTTCAATATCATCAATCACAGGAGAATCTTGATACATTCTTAATTTATGACAGAAATTTTGCACTTCAGTTGGTGAATCAACACAGATTCTTCCAACAGAAACTTCTGCATAAAGATCCCATTCGTTTTGTTCTCCGTAGATACTATTTCCATTATTATTCCAGTTTCCGTCTAATCCTGCAAAATACATATCAGAAGGAATTGTGTCATCATCAAGAGCTGAAAGTCCTCGAAGCGGAACAATTACTCCGGAAGGAGCATTATTAATATCACTATCTCCACCCATAATTACAGAAAAAATATCAAAATTCTCATTATAATCAATGATACAATTTCTGACTTTTTCAGCATTATCAATACCAGTATAAGTACTATAAATTTCTTCAACTGAAATTGTTTTTACATAGAAACCTGTAGATTGTTTGAATTCAACGTATTCATCAAAATATGGTAGAAGAGCATTATTTGAGATGAGCAGAATATCATAATATTCATCTCTTGTTCTATTCTGTGGATAAGTATATTGTTGTAATTGTTGTGAATTTTGAACAATTTTTTCAATTCTATTATGAATTTCAGAAGTATTTTTTAGAAATCTTTGAGAGTTGTTCGCTTCAATAGAAGCTCTTGTTTTTAGTTTTACACTAATTGATTGATAATAATACAAGTTACCTTCTTTGGGATAATATTCAAAAGGGCAAATCGTAGTGCTTCCAATAGAATGACCTGATAAAAAGTTTGTAAAAACATCAGTACTCATTTTCTTTGGATATCTTTCATTTGAATTATAAATATCTTTATTGAAATTATACTCTAATTTTGCAGGAGCTGGTTGGCTAATTGGAATTTGAGGCATTCCGGGTTTGATTTTAATATTTTCTGCAAAGAGAATTTTTCCTCCTTTTTCTACTTCTACATCATAAGCTTCCTCATTTTGGTCAAGAAGCAATTCTAAACTATAAACAGGCAATACGGGTTCTGTTAGTTTTGATAATTGAAAACTATTTTCAAAAGAAACAGATGTAAGTCCATTTTGCTCTGACATTGTTGGATTCTCAATATTAATTGTAAATTCAACATCAGCATAAACAAAACAGCTTAGTAGAATTAAGACAACCAGAAAGAAATTTTTCATTTTTTTTCTCCTTATTTTTTTTAATTTATCTTTTGGACAAATAAGCAAGATTTTATCCAAAAGGAAAAATAATTTCAACACACCAGATATCAATGATTTAAATGACACCAGTTGTTAAAAAAGAAAAAATCAAAAAATGACACAATAAAGTGTACCAATTTTGAATTCCAAAACTGTACCAGATTTAATTGCCATTGACAGGAGTTCCTCACGGTAGTAGGGAATTCTGTCTTTTTCAACGTAAACAGAATATCAAGATGTTTTTGTTGTTCTCGCTTCACATTCATTTTCACAAACGTACTCGTATGATTCATTGCGAAACAAGTCCAAAAGATCTGGAATTCCCTTGCTATAGCTCGAAAACTTAGTTTTTGTGGCGACTTTAGGCTTTTTGTGAAAAGAATGTGAAGGAGTGTGGTTTAATTAGTATTTAAACGGAAACTAAATTTTTCTAAATTTCTTTCTCGTTCAGATACTATTTTTAATTTATAGATAATATTAGCATTTTATAAAATCTGGAATAATATTTGCATAAAGACGTTAATTGTTAAGAAATTATTTCAAGAGGTTTCAATGCATATATTAATATTATTTACAGTTTTTTTAATTATTGGTTTGTTAGTTGAGTATTATAGACATTACAAAAAAGTGATGTCAATTCCGATACGAATACACATTAATGGAACGCGTGGGAAATCAAGCGTTACCAGATTAATTGCTGCCGGAATGCGAGAAGGAGGAATAAAAACAATTGCTAAAACAACTGGTACAATGCCACGAGTAATACTTGAAGATGGCGTAGAAGCATCTATTGAACGTTTAGGGAACACAAATATAATTGAACAAAAATATGTTTTTAGATATGCTGCTTCGAAAAAACCTGAAGCAATTGTAATAGAATGTATGGCTGTTAATCCGGCATTTCAATGGATTACAGAAAGACGTTTTGTGCATTCTACAATTTCTGTACTTACCAATTCACGTCCAGATCATCAAGATCTAATGGGTGATAGTATCGAAAGTATCACAATGTGTCTTTCCAATACTATACCAGAAAAGGGAGTTTTTTTTACTTCTGAAGTAGAACAATTTGCAATTTTGAAAAGTGTTGCAGATAAAAGAAATACTGAAACGCATCAAATTTTACCAGATGGAATTACAATTGAAGAATTAGACGGATTTTCTTATATTGAACATCCGGAAAATGTTGCTCTTTCTCTATCAATTTGTGCTCATCTTGGAATTAGTCGTAAAACAGCACTTAAAGGAATGCAAAAAGCAATTCCGGATCCGGGAGCTTTAACCAAATATAAGATTTCTGATTCCGGTAAAAATATGCAATTTTATAACGTATTTGCAGCAAATGACCCGGAATCGACCAAAATGATTTGGGAAAAAGTCTCTTCTCGATTAAATAATGTTCAAAAAATGATTATTTTAAATGGTCGTGCTGACAGATATTTCCGTTCAAAACAATTGATTGATGTCTCAACAATTTTGGATTATGACTTCATTTTCCTTACAGGAGAGCGAACAGATCATCTTTTAGAATATGCATATACAAAAGAAATTCCAAAAGAAAAAATTCTTTCACTCGGAGAGATTCCACCAAATGAAGTTTATGAGATTATATTAAAGAAAATGAATAAAGAAGCACATATTTTTGGTATTGGCAATATTGCAGGTAAAAATAAATATGGTGCTCAAATAGTAAATTATTTTAGAGAAAAATCTAAAGGAGGTAATTAATGGTCGAAGCAGCTGTCGGTTTAGGTGTTATAATTAGTTTAATTTTTAGTGAAATATTGGGAGCTTCATCTGGTGGGATTGTTGTTCCAGGTTATATAGCTCTGTATTTAGACCGTCCTTATCAAATAATTGGTACATTATTGGTAAGTTTTTTTACTTTAATTGCAATTAAAATAGTTTCAAGATTTACTCTTTTATATGGGAAAAGAAGGATGGTTCTTTGTATTTTGATTGGATTTATTTTTGGCTGGTTATCAAGAAATCTTCTTTTTGCAAATATTTCAGTTTATGATTTAAGAATGCAATCTATTGGTTACATTATCCCCGGATTAATTGCAAATTGGATGGAACGGCAAGGTGTAATAAGAACAATTTCAACAATGATGCTCGCAGCAGTAATTGTTCGCTTATTCTTGATTGTAATATTCGGTGGGGAGGTAAATTTTAATGTTTAGACCATCATTAAGATCAGAAAAAACTTTAATGATTCTCGCAATAATTGCAATTATTTTGTATATTTTTGTCGCCAGAACCAATGAAGTAGTCGAAAGTCGCTGGCATGATAGTAAAGTTAAAGCAGCAAAAATGATGCAGAAACAAATAATTGCATTAAAAGATGAATCTATCAAGCGTAATTTTGAAATTGATATTACTAACGATCCTGCAGAAACCGGAATTATAGGTATAAACAATTCTTTGATTACAACAAGTAGAGGCACGATTGATTCAAAGATTCTTTCTTTAAATCCAAATCTTGCGGCTACTTACGTTGATCTTTTGAAACTTTCCGGTGTGAAAAGTGGTGACTATATTGCCGTTGGGCTTACAGGTGCAAATCCTGGAGCAAACCTTGCATTTTATGCAGCCGCTACAACTCTCAAATTGAAGCCAATTATAATAACCTCACTTGGTTCAGCAATGTTTGGAGCTAATCGGGAAGATTTTACTTGGTTAGATATGGAAAAAGTCTTAAAGGAAAAAAAATTAATTAATTTTACTTCTTCTCATGCTTCGCTCGGTGGTGGTCAGGATCTTGGAAGAGGTTTATCAAAAGCAGGTAGGAATCTTCTTGTTGAAGCTATTGCAAGAAATAATGTTAAATTGATAAAAGGTGCGAATCTTGAAGATAATATTCATCTTCGTGAGATTGCTTATAAAAATGAGATTCCAAAAAATAAGCAATATAAACTTTTTGTTAATATTGGTGGTGGTTTGGCAAATGTTGGTAATTTTGTAAATGCAACTTTGATAAAAAATGGATTAAATAGAAAACTTGCAGAGCAAGAATTTGTGAACCCCGGCATTTTTATGAGTTTTGCCTCTAAAAATATTCCGGTTATTCATATTTTTCAAGTAAAAAAAATCATTGAGAAATATGGATTATCCCTCGAACCGGATAAAATTAAAACAGTTAAAATTGGGACAGGCAAAGTTTACTCAACAACGAGAAAAAATGTCAAAATAGCAACCGTTTGTCTCATTGTCATAATTGTTTTAGTTGTAATCGCTGTACTTATAGATCGTAAAGAAAGGCATCTAATTAATAATATAGTCAAACATGATTAACAAATTAAATAAGTTCTTTTTTTCAAGAAAGCCTCAATTATTGAGGCTTTTTATTTCATTTATATTCATTATAATTTTGAATTCTTTATATGGAGATAGTTATGGGTGGAAAGCAATAAAATTTAAAAGATATAAACAAAAAAAAATTGTAAAAATTCCAGAATCTAAAAATTTTTACTATTACAATAATTATCCCAAAAAACTTGTTTTAAAAACTAAAGGTAACGCATATCTTAAATTGAAAACTATTCGTAAATCTAAGAAAAAACATATTTCATTGAAGCTTATTGTTAATGGTAAAATCAAAAATTTCTGTTTATTTCCAAAAAATAAAATTGGAAGTTATTACTTTTATGATGATATTCTTTTGTCTTTAAAAACCGGTACAAATATTATAACTATAATCTCTTTGGATAAACGAGTATATTTCAGAGCTTTTAAAAAGAAATTCTAAATAGTACTTGAACGAAGACTAACTTTTCCTGAATCTTCTTTTTTGTCGCTACTCTGTAGCTTGATTCTCTTTTTTCTTTACACAACGCTAACGCATTGGCCTACATAGATGTCGCTTCTATGAAGCTGAAAAATAAATAATTTCCTAATTAATCTTTCTTCATGAACTTCTGTGCTTCATGGTTAAAAAATTCTTTTAGTTCAGAGACTAAATAAGGTGTGAATGAAAACTACATTATTTAAGAATGCCCCCAGACCTCATCGTTTTTTTTTGCTAGACCTATATTCCAAAGTTCCTGCAAAACCAAGTTTTTGAGCTATCACGAGGAATAAAACGGGTACGTTTAAAACAAGTACGTTTTTCTGCCCTTCTTTATTTTTAATTTTTTGAAACTGGGGTCATTTAA
>JAOZMQ010000287.1 GCA_029934195.1 Candidatus Cloacimonadota bacterium
TCTCCCATAAAACCTTCTTCATCTTCACCAATATCGTGTCCATGAGTTAGAGGCTCTCCAGAATAATTTGCAGTTGGAAGGTCTGATAATTTATGGTTAAAGTTTTCATAATTTTTGTAAGCACCAATAAAAGTTATCTTCTCAAAAAACATTGAAAAATTTGAATAAATAGCTGTTCCTTCAATATCTTCATTTGGAGAATTGGCGTTATCTTTTTCTTTGCTTGAAGCAATTTCAGTTGCCCACTCAAAAATATTTTGAGAAAGAGTAATTCTTCCACCAAAAAGATTTCTTGTGCTATAATCTTCGACATTATTGAGAGTTGTTTGGTTTTCTTTAAATTGATTTCCACTTATACCGAAAGTAATAAAATCGTTGACTCGATATTTTACATCTGCTCCGATTAATTTGTCATACAAATCAAGATCAAAATCACCAGTAAAATATTCAATATCATTTTCATCATTATCAAGAATCCCACTTATGAATTGAAATTGTAAAGAACCAATATCAGTTCTGGAATAGAATCCATTTGTTCTTTTATCCTGATTGAAGTCATCGTCAAGATATGAATGCAAGCAAATACCTGAACCAAAAGCAGCTTCAAGAGTTCCTAATTTAAAAAGAGTATTGTCTGTTTCATATTGCAGATAATATTCATCGAGATCAAAGATGTTTTCTTCATTACCTGCATTTTCTACAGCGATATATTTGTCATATTCAGGCTGAAAAAAATCAATCTTAAATCCGGCTCTTAATTTTCCTTTGTAAATAGAAACAGATAATTCATTCTGAAAATATGACTTATAATCTTTATCGTAAACCTTGCTATCTTTTAGATCCCGATATACAAATTGAGATTCATTTATTCCTGAAAATTCAATTTTCTCAGCAACAATTGACGTTGATATGAGTATCAAAATCATAGTTAAAAAGAAGTTTATTTTCATTAAATTCTCCTTAAAACTATTTTTTTTCATTAGTTTTTATAAGTTTAAGAATCTCTTCTTCAAGGTGATTTTCATCTCCGGATTTATAACCTTCGTGGTCATAAATAATATTCCTATCTTGATCAATAATGAAAGTTCTTGGAATATTTTTAATTTTGTACAATTTTTGAACTTCACCGTTTACATCGAATAAAGAAATCATTTCATATTTTTTCCCTTTGATATAAGCCTTAGCTTTGTTTTTGGTTCTTGCTCTATCAGCACTTATTGCAACTACTTTGATTTGGTCTGGATATTTTTTTTGGAGTTTGTCAAGTGCAGGTAATTCTTCTTTACAAGGATTGCAGAAAGTTGCCCAAAAATCAAGAATGACAATTCCATCTTTAAGAACATCAGATAACTTTACTTGTTTCCCTTTCATATCTTCAAGTTTAAAATCTGGAGCTTTTACTCCTCCAAATAATCCTGTAACCAAGATCATTAGTAATATCAATGCAAAATATTTCATTCAAAATCTCCTTTTATTTAATCTTTAATTCTATCACATTATGTACTAAAGAAGCTTCATCATAAGAAGCATTCATAATTTGTACCCAAACGACAAGTTTCGCTTTTCCCGAAATTTCATTTTCATAAGAGAAACTAATTTCGATCGGTTCCATTATATTTTCATTATTTAATTCTATTGAATCTTTATGATAAACGACATTATGGAAAACTTTACGAGTAGTGTTATGTTCATCAATTAGAGCATATTTTAAATACAAATTTTCCGTTGAAATTTCTTCCATTTGATCAATCGTAATATTGACGCTATAAGAATTGTCAATTACAATAACTTCAGAAGGTGTTAGATTGATTTGTGGTAAATCTTCTAAAAACGGAGTCATTGCGTTTTCAATTAATTCAGCAGAGTTATCATATCCTCCGTCCAATCTTCCTGAACCATTAATAAATGTAACCGGTGGTGATGAAAAAACTTTGTACCAACTATCTGCATCAGAATTATCACTACCAATATTATCTAAAATATGATATTCTAAATATAATAAACGATTGCCATATTTTGCTTTTAGTTCTTCAAGAGCTACTTCAACTTTTGGACAATTCGTACACCAGCTTGCAGTAAAAAATTCTATAAAAACTTTTGTAGCTGATTCTTGATTACCAAAAAACTTATAAATTCCATTTTCCAAAACGAGAACATCTTGAAAAATACGTTTTTCGATAAGTAATTCTGTTGAATCTTTTACAATAAAAGTCCATTTGAAATTATCATTAGTTAATAGAGAATCAATAACGACTTCAAATGTATAATTCAAATTTAAGAATGAATGAAAATATTCTTCAATAGAATCTTTATCATCAATTCCTTTTGTGAGATCTGCATTTATGTAAGAATTATTATAATCATTTGAAAATAGGTTAATTAGTGAAGTGAAATTCCCAGCATTAAGGCTATCAGAAATCACACTAAAATTTTCAGTAAATTCAATAAATTCTTCATCAATTTTTACTTTGAATTCATTATCATATCTATCACAGGCAAGAAGAAATATTAAAGAAAATGAGAGTAATATTAATATCTTTTTCATTTATTCAACCTCTATAAATCTTTGAGAAGATTTAAAACCATTGATTTGTTAATCAACTCCGGTAATTGAACAGCTTCTTTCCCAGGTGCATAAAAAATATAAAGTGGAACACCTGCACGATTAAATTTATGTAACCATTCTACGATAACATCATCTTTCCTAGTATTATCTCCACGAAGCATTTGAACACCTTTTTCTTTGAAAGCCGATTCAATATCTTCGGTAAATAAAACAGCAGTCTCATTTGTTTTACAAGTCAAACACCATTCAGCACCAAAATCAACAAATACCGGTTTTCCTTCATCTCGATATTGTTGTACAAGTTCCGGAGAAAATTTTTGCCACTCTCGTGGATAATGTGCAGTTTCACTATTTTCTGAGACAGAAGTTTCTGAAAAATCTAAAATTAAAAAACCAGACCCAATAGCAATAGCAAGGGCTGCAATTGTAGCTATCCATTGCTTCCTAATGGGAAATTCCGGTCGAGCAAAACGTCCGTAAACCCATGTTGCAAGTCCAAGAAATATCAAGAACAGAACAATATTTAGCACTCCCATTCCTCCAACAAGGAAATAAAGAGATCTCAATAAATAAAAGGCGGTAAGGAATAATAAAAATCCCATTATTTCTTTAAAGATATTCATCCATTCACCCGGGCGTGGAATAGCTTTGATTGCTTTTGGCCAGAATCCCAATAAAATAAAAGGAAAAGCCAAGCCAAGACCGATTAGAATGAAAATCGCTAAAATCATAGCAGGTGGTTGTAAAAAAGCAAATCCAAGAGCTGCACCAAGAAGCGGAGCAGTACAAGGAGTCGCAAGAAGAACTGCAAAAATACCACTAACAAAAGAACCTGTTAGCCCGCCTTTTGCAGAAGCTTTGGAAGCTACTTGAGTTCCCGGAGCTCTCAGAATAAAAACATCAAACAAAGATAATGCAAAAACGAAAATCAAAACCAGCAATGCCATTACAAAAGACGGACTTTGGAATTGAAATCCCCATCCAACCATTTCTCCAGACATTTTTAGGAGAATTATCACTAAAGCCAAAACAATGAAAGAAACAACAATACCAGCGGTATAAGCCATAGAGCTGTTAAAAATTTGTTTTTTGTCATGGTGACTGTGGTTTACAATACTCATAGCTTTAATAGAAAGAACAGGCAAAACACAAGGCATAATATTTAGAATTAGTCCACCCAAAAATGCCATAAATAAAAATTTAATAGAATTCATTGCATTGCTTCCACCAGCTTCCGCTTTAAATGGAAGTGACAATTCTTTTACATCTGGAAACAAACACGTACCGCTAAGTTCACATAATTGATAACCTGCAATAACTTCGATATTTGTTGTTTTTCCACTATAATCTTTATTTACAGTGAATTCTTTAATAATTTCAATCTCATGTTTATAAATTATGTCACC
This sequence comes from Candidatus Cloacimonadota bacterium, assembly GCA_029934195.1. Taxonomy (GTDB): domain Bacteria; phylum Cloacimonadota; class Cloacimonadia; order Cloacimonadales; family JAOZMQ01; genus JAOZMQ01. Next base: position 3,973 of record JAOZMQ010000287.1, read on the forward strand.
GTGACTATCGGTAATTCCTTTAGGGTATATTGTTTCCCCAAAAGTAATTCCACTAACATCAGGAGTATCAAGAAAAACCAGATCTTCCTGTTTTGCCATTTTCATTCCTTCAGGAATTATATATTTAATTATTATTTTGCCAGATTCACCGATTTTCAAAATTGGAGGTTCAATTCTTCCAGTAATGTCGGGTGTTTTATCTTGAGCAAATAATAGAGAAAAACTTAGCAACAATAAAACAAAAAGTATTATTGTTTCCTTTAAACTGCGTTTGATCATAAATCCTCCGATTATCTATATGTTTTTTGTATAATATCCAATATATCTTTTACTATTAACGATTAATAAATTTGAGTATTACGATGTTATCATTGACAGATATCAACAATAATAATGGTCTCATAAAGGAATTTCAGACTGTTTATATAATTAACCTCTGAACGAAAATTAACTTTCCTGAATTTTCTTTTTTTGTCGCTACTCTGTAGCTTGATTCTCTTTTTTCTT
>JAOZMQ010000288.1:0-2091 GCA_029934195.1 Candidatus Cloacimonadota bacterium
AGACTATTTTAAAAACTGGGGTCATTTTAAAATCTATGAGGTCAGGTGTTCTGAAATTGCAATCGTTTATTTCAATCTCTAATTTTAGATTTGATTTTAATTTCATAATGCTAAAGTAGAAATTTTTTTTTATGCAACAATTTTTAGAAGTTTCTTAATGGTCACCTATAATTTACGCTTTCAAAAAAATAACTTGCCTTATATACATATAAATAAATATTGGTTTCGATGTTTATCGAAAGAGAGGTTTTGAGATGAAAGAAGATATTGAGATTTTGCATTCTGTTAGTTATGATTTTGTTTTGAGTTTATCAAGACTCAATCACAATGAATCATTAAGCAATTTTATAAAAACTTATGATGAAGAATTATCTGACAAAATTAAGTTGAATGAAGGCATTGTAAAATGGGTTAAAAGTGTGTTAGGAAAAATCAGTGAAGAAAAGAAGCATTTGATCGATGTTTACGGGAATAAAGACACATGTTTCAGGATTATTTTATTGTATTACATCAGAATTTACCAGCTTAATTCAGTACAGCAATTAATTGATTTTATAAAGCAAAAAGAAGCTCAACAAATACTTGAGGATTATTTTAGATTATTATTTTCATACTTAAAAAATCCCAAAACAGGAAATGAAATTGTTGAGATTCTTAAAAATAACAAAAATGAACTAATGGATTTTATTAATTCTACAGATTTACTTGCTAACCGTAAATGGGAATTACTACAATTTGCATCAAATCCAGATGAAATGAAATCTAATCTTGTTATGTTATTTGAATGGTATTATGTGGAAATCTTTAAAAAAGAGGAAGTTAAAATTGAGAAAATTATTGGTAAATATGAGAAAGATCTCAAACGCAAATTACATAATTATGGATATGAATACTTAACTTTACTTACAAGTTCAGATTATAGTAAACCTGTAAACGATAGGAAAGTTGTACTAATTCTATCATATTATCTCGAAGTCATTTATCTATTACTTTTCAGATATGATAAAAAGGAAGATTTATATTTTCTTGGTTACCGGCATAATGAGGTTTTTGTTGAAAGAAAGCACAGAATTATGTCAAATGTTCATCTATTCAAAGCACTTGCAGATGAAACACGACAAAATATTATAAGATTGCTCACCAAAAGAGATTATTATGGCGAGGAATTTGCTCAAGAAATGCAACTCTCCAACTCAACAATTTCACATCATTTAAGTATTTTATTACTCGAAGGATTTATCAAAGTGAAAAGGACTGTTAACCGAAATTATTTTACCTTAGATAAAAAAAAATTACAAAAGACAATTTTGGATGCAGTTGATCGCATGCTTGTAAAATAAGAAGATTCTATGCAAAAAATCACAAAAAGATTGAATGAAATTAATGGTGGAAAAATCCTTGATGTAGCAACTGGAAGAGGTGAATTTACCTCGCTACTCAGTAATGGTTTAAATTCTTTTGATGAAATTATTGCAATTGATAATTCAACAAAGGCAATTGAGTTTTCTTCAAAACATAATGATAATATAAAAGTGAATTTCAAAGTTATGAATGCTTTAAAAATGGAATTTGACGATGAAGAATTTGATACTGTTTGTATCTCAAATTCTATTCATCATTTTGCTGACAATAATTATCCACTTAATGAAATGAAAAGAGTCTTAAAAAATAATGGATATTTTATTGTAAGTGAAATGATTGCGGATAAGAATCAAACAAATGCTCAGAAAAGTCATATTAAAATTCATCATTGGAGTGCTAAAATTGATAGAATTCTTGGAATTTCTCATAATGAAACTTTTACAGGGAAACAATTAGTAAATATAGTAAAAAAAATAAATCTTAAGCAATTAGAATCTTATGTGTTTGTTTATCCAATTGAAAATCCAAAAGACGAAAAAATTCTGAAAAGATATTCTGAAATATTTAATCCGATGTCTGATCAAGTAAAGGATTTTGCTGAATATAAAGAAATCCAAATAGAAGGCGTTGAAATTCTTAAATGGTTAAATAAATATGGTTTTGAGCCAGCAACAATTATGATTTTAATTGGTAGAAAATAATTACCGGGAAAGTAACCATCTTGGTTAC
>JAOZMQ010000288.1:2191-4460 GCA_029934195.1 Candidatus Cloacimonadota bacterium
GGAAAGTAACCATCTTGGTTACTAAACGTGCTTGGTGGTTTCTCATAAATAATAAATAACAAAAAATAAACGGAGGAAAAATGGAAATTAAAGAACTAAAATCAATCCTAAAAAAGCAAATTTTAGAATTGGAAAAAAAATTCCCGTATGCATCAGCTTTTGCAGGTGATACCGGAGGAAAAACAGTATTTGTTTCAAATTTTGATAAAAGTGCAACTTTTGTACAACCGGAAAAAGGTGTTACTTTTACAATTCATGACGGAGAAAAATTCATAGAAAGATCTATTGATAAAGTTGATCGAACTTCTCTTGAAAATGTAGTTCAAGAACTTCTTACAAAGTATGATGTAGCAGAGAAAATTTTATTGGAAATTGATCCCGGAGAATCTATAGAAAAGGATTTTTTTATTGAAATGGAAATAGACCCATTTGATTTAAAACTTCCAGACTTGCTAAAAACAGCTGAAAAATGGAAAGATAAATTGGTCGCAATTAGCGATAAAATTATTAATTGTGGAATTAGAATTGGTAATCAGCAAGTCAAAGAATTATTTGTCAATAGAAACAAAACTCTTTATCAAGAAATCAACAGAATGGATTCATTGTTTTATGCTGTCTTGAGAGATGGAAATAAAACAAATCAAATTTGGGATGGAAGTTCAAAACTTGGCGGTTACGAATTCCTTAATTTTACTGTTGAAAAGATGAAAAAAGTGATTTCTGATGGTGAAAAAATTCTTAACGCTGATAGGATAAACCCGGGAACTTACGATTGCATATTCTCTCCTTCAATGGCTGGCATGTTTGCTCACGAAGCTTTTGGACATGGAACAGAAACAGATATGTATCTGAAAAATCGAGCAAAAGGTAAAGAATTTATGGGGAAACAAGTAGCTTCAAAAATGGTCAATATGATGGATTCTCCTGCCTATCAGGGAGAAGCTGGATCTTTTTTCTTTGATAATGAAGGACAACTTGCAAGTGACACACAAATAATAAAAGATGGAATTCTTGTTTCCGGTTTAACGGATATGAATTCTGCTCTTCAATTAAATTACAAACGAACTCCAAATGGTCGTAGAGAAAATTACTCTCACAAAACCTATGCCAGAATGACAAATACATATTTTAAAGCCGGAAATGATTCATTAGAAGAGATGATCAAAAGTATTGAACATGGTTTTCTTGTCGATTATCCTACAAATGGAATGGAAGATCCTAAAGGTTGGGGAATTCAATTGGAAGGAATTTATGCGAGAGAAATCAAAAATGGTGAGCTTACTGATAAATATTTCACACCTGTCATCGTTACCGGTTATGTTCCGGATTTATTAAATTCGATCACAATGATTGGAAAAGAATTAAAAATGTTCGGTGGTGGAATGTGTGGAAAAGGTCATAAAGAATGGGTAAAAGTTTCTGATGGCGGTGCTTTTATGAAACTTAAAGCAAGATTGGCGTAAGGAGGTTATACATGAAAAATAGAATCATTGAAATCATAAAAGAATTTAAAGAAGTAGCAGACTGGACTATTTCAAAATTAAGTATTTCTAAAAATGAACTTTATCTTATTATTGATAAAACTGAAGCTGAAAGAGTGGTAAAATCAGACAAATATACTGTTGTTTTATATGTGGACAAAGTAGTTAATGATAAAAAAATGAGAGGAATGTCGTATCAAACTTTTACAGCAGATTTATCTGAAGAAGAAATTAGAAAACTTATTGGTGATGCAGTTTTTGCAGCATCACTTGCACTCAATCCGCATTACGAATTAGAAGAAAACACTCAAATAAATATTGAATATCAAGCTTGTGATGAATTTGTCTTTGAAAATCCAACAAAAGCAATATCAGAAATAAAATATCAAATACTTAAAGGAATTGATAGAGAAGATGGTGTAAAAATGGCATCTGCTGAAGTGTTTATCACTTGTTCCAAAAGCGAGTTCCATACATCAAGAGGACTCTCACATTCAACAAAAAAAACTCGAATTATGCTGGAAATGGTGATGCTTACCGGTGAGAATGGAAATGAAGTTGAAAGTTCATTGATAAGAAATGAACGCTATCTTGAGATTCTAAATATCCCAAATTTGATTGAAGAGTATGCAGAACATGCACGAAATAGCCTTGAAGCAAAATTACCGGAAAGTGGAAAATTTGATGTGATTTTTACAGGTGAAGCTTTATCAGAATTTTTCAACTATTATATTGTTCAGTGTTCCGGAAGTTCAGCTTATTACAAGACTTCAAAATTTGTTATTGAA
>JAOZMQ010000289.1 GCA_029934195.1 Candidatus Cloacimonadota bacterium
CTCTTAAATCCGCGTAACTCTGCGTAAATCCGTGGCTTATCCTTTTTCGTTCAGACACTAATCAAGGAGAGATAAATGAAAAATATCAGTATATTATTACTCATAATGTTTTTAATAACATTATTGGTTGGATGTGCAAAAAGTACTTCATCTGATAATAATAATTTTCCTGTTATTTACGGACAAATTACAAATCAAAATCAGCAACCGGTAGATGATGCAAAGATAATATTGACTTATAAAGTTGAAGAGCTTTTGCGACCTACTACAACAATTTTCTTTGATATCAAAAATCCTTCAAATGTTAAAGTTTGGATTACAAGACACAATGAGACCGATACTTTGAAAGTTCTTGCCAATAGTTTTTATGAACCGGGTATAATTACAATTTTGTGGGACGGAAAAGATAAAAACGATATCCGAGTTGTAAGTGGTTATTATGATTATTATTCCTGCATTGATGAAGGAGAAACTACCATGAATAAAATGGTTGTTTTTTATGAACCTAACAATGTAACCGGTGATGAAGTAGCCTTTTACGAAGCACATACAATAACCGGAAATGGAGGAGATTTTTTACTTTCTACAGAAAAACTTCCTTTTTCTTTTGATGATAATGAGTTTGAAATACTTGATGAAAGTGGAAATTTGCAAGGTGAATACTATATTTCTCGTTATGTAAAAATTTATGCAATTCACAAGGATTATTTACCTATTTTTGTTGACAGCGTTTATATTGATTCTTTAAACTCGACAAGAATTGACTTTCAGTTTAACGAATAGTTTTTCATACGGAATTTTTTCTAAATTTTCGTTCAAATATTAAATTGTATTTTGTTGCATTTTTGTTATGATTGCGTTATCTTAAAGAATCTATTTCTCATAGTTTGATAGTAGATTCCTTTTATAAGCGGATATAAAATAATATTTTCAATAAGGAGTTTTTAAGATGAGTCTTAAAAAAGAACTTGGATTTTTTGGTGTTTTTAGTATTGCAACCGGTGCAATGATTAGTTCCGGAATTTTTATTTTACCCGGACTTGCGTTTGCACTAACAGGACCTGGAGTTTTTATCTCTTATTTTTTGGCTGGTCTTCTTGCTCTTGTCGGTATTTTTAGTATTATAGAACTTTCTACAGCAATGCCAAAAGCTGGAGGCGATTATTATTACATTAACAGAAGTTTAGGACCTTTTTTAGGAACAATTTCCGGTTTTCTAAGTTGGTTTGCTTTATCTTTAAAAAGTGCATTTGCAATTTTTGGTATGTCTGAAATTATTTTTATTGCGACCGGATTTCCTACAATGATATCATCTGTTATTATTTGTTTATTTTTTGTTAGTCTCAATATTATTGGGGTGAAAGAAGTTGCAAAATTTCAAATTTCACTTGTAGCAAGCTTATTGATTTTATTAGTTTTATATATCATTTTTGGAGTTTCAAAAGTTAATTTCTCGCATTTTACCCCCTTTCTTACAAATGGAGTTCATTCTATCTTTGCTACAACTGGTTTTATTTTTATTTCTTTTGGGGGATTATTAAAAGTTGCAAGTATTTCCGAAGAAATTAAAAATCCAAAAAAGAATATTCCTTTAGGTATGATTGCGTCAGTTGTAACAGTTACAATCATTTATACTTTGTTACTAATTATTACTGTTGGAATTCTTCCGGCTTCAGAATTTTCCACTTCTCTAACTCCAATTGCAGATGTAGGTAAAATTATCGCCGGAAATCCGGGCTTTATTATTATTTCAATTGCTGCTTTTCTTGCTTTTATTACAACGGCAAACGCTGGAATTATGTCCGCTTCAAGGTATCCATTAGCCTTAAGTAGAGACAACCTTTTACCACAAGGAATTAGCAAAGTTAGTAAGAAATTTAAAACACCAGCTCTTTCAATTATCATCACCGGTTTATTTATAATACTTTCATTGCTATTACCTTTGGAAATGTTGGTTAAAGCCGCTTCTGTCGTAATATTAACAGCCTATGTTTTAACAAATTTTTCTGTAATAATCTTACGTGAAAGTAAGTTAAAAAATTACAAACCAAGTTTTAAAGCACCTTTATACCCGTGGTTGCAAATCGCTGGTATTTTAGTTTTTTCCTTTTTTATAATTGATCTTGGTATGAAAGCAATTGAAATTACATCTGCTTTTTTACTTATTAGTATAGCTTTTTATGTTTTTTATGGCAGGAAAAGGTTTTCTGGTGAATATGCATTTTTACATTTATTAAAAAGAATTACTGATAATAAATTAAGCGAACATTTATTGGAAACAGAATTGAGAGATATAATTGTTGATAGGGATAATATTCAGCATGATAAATTTGATAATTTAGTAAAAACTTCTAAAATTATTGATTTGGACGGTCCATTAGATAAAAATGAATTGTTTAAATTAATATCTAAAAATATTGCAGAAGCAATCAAAATGGATAAAAAAGATGTTTTGGCAATGTTAGAAGCAAGACAGCAAGAAAGCAATACAGCTATTTCTCCTTTTGTTGCAATACCGCATATAATCATAAAGGGAGAGAATCATTTCTTCTTGATGCTCATTCGATGTAAAGAAGGTATTAAATTTACTAATGAAGAAAATTCTGTTAAAGCTATTTTTGTTTTTGTTGGAACAGAAGAAGATAGAACATTTCATTTACAAACATTATCCTCTATTGCAACATTGATTCAGCAAGAAGATTTTGAGGAAAAATGGATGAAAGCTGAAAACATTCACTATTTACGTGATATGCTTTTGATGTGTAAACGCTTAAGAATTTTTAAGTAAAAAGTATTTTCCACATGAAAAAAATTCTAATTATTCAACTTGCTAAAATGGGTGATATCATTCAATCATCATACATCATTGACGCGATAAATCAAAGATGGATTAATCCGGAAATTTACATTTTGCACAGTGAAATTTTTTCAGAAGTTGCTCAAGAAATAAAAAAGTGGAATCTTATTCCAATCAATATTGATAAAATTTCTGTAAATAAAAATGGAAAATTTATTTTAAGTGAGTCTTTATATTTACAGGAAAAAATCACAGAATTTAGCAAAAATAATTTTGATGTCATTATTAATTTAAACAGCACTTTTATTGCTCAACAAGTGCTCCAAAGAATTTCATCCAACGAAAAAATAGGCTTTGGATCAAATGATAATGAAAGTGTAGAATGGCTTTCTTTTGTAATGAGTTTCATTAAGAATAGAAAATTTTCATCTATTAATCTTGTAGATATTTTCCGACTTATTGTCTTAAGAAAACCATTTTTCATTGATTCAGAACTTAATCCGATTGTTAGTTATCATATTCCCCAAAAATCAAATATCATTTTCCAATTAAGTTCAAGAAACATTAAAAGGCAAATTGGAATTAAATATTTTGTAAATCTTGCTGATAATCTTGTAGAAAAAGGATTTTCAATTATTCTTGTAGGAGTTAAATCTGAAGAAAAATATGCAGAAGAGTTTATCAACTCCATAAAACAGAAAACCAAATCTTCTATTCAAAATTTGATTGCAAAAACTTCTATCCATCAGTTGTCAAATATTATTAAAAAGTCTTCTTTGATGATTACCGGTGACACAGGTACAATGCATCTCGGTAGTTTTTGGGAAATTCCGATTATTGCCATTTTTCAAGGTCCAGCTTACCCATTTGAAACTTTGTCCTTTTCAGAAAAATCGCTTGTTTGTTTTCCCTCTATTGAAGAATATAAATGCTATCCTTGTAACGAAATAGATTACTGCAATTTCAACTTAAAATGCCATACAAAACAGATTACAGATAAAATTATCAATGTAATTGAAAACAAAAATCTTTCAGAATTTTGGTCAACTACATACGATTCTTTAGGACAAATATTAATTCCAAATAAAAAAATGGAACTCAATTATGAGATGTATTTTGCTATTCAATACAGAATTTTTGCAATGGAGTTCTTTCTAAATGAAAAAACTACAATAGAACATTATTTTAATAATTTTATCATTGATGAAGCTAAAATTTTGTTATGGAAATCTCATCTTCATAGAGAATTAAAGCTCTATAAAATTTTAACAAATAGAGTAGTTTCATTTAACGATTTGATAGAAAATTTTGAGATTTTAAAACCTTTTTTATATCTCGAAATGTTAATGAAAAATAAAAATTCAAAAATAAAAATTTCTTTATTGAATTTTTTGCAGGAAATTTGATTTTGGGACAATTCTTCTTATTGAATATCTGAATGGGAAATCATTTTTCACCACGAAAAGCACAAAAACGAACATCCTTCAAAAAAAAATTATGGGACAGTAAGCATTTTGCTTTCCTCTTTGCCTTTAGGGAACGGGCATTCCCGGCTTATCTTGAAGATTTTTTATGTCGCTACTCTGTAGCTTACTTCCCTTTTTGTCTTTACCCAACGCTAACGCATTGGGCTACAAAGATGTCGCTTCTATGAAGCTGA
>JAOZMQ010000290.1 GCA_029934195.1 Candidatus Cloacimonadota bacterium
CAGAGTAGCGATAAAAAAAGAAAATTCAGAAAAGTTAGTTTTCGTTCAAGTACTATTTAGTCCAGGATGGGATTCAAACGCTAATGAACTTGAAAATTTTTATGATGTACGAGAAATTCAAAGGGATTTAAAAGAAAAAGGAATAGTGTTGGAAAAAGAAGCAGAGTTTTTTGGACTTGAAAACATGGGAACGTAACCATCTTGGTTACAAACTTGCAAATAAATGTGAAGCGAGAACAAAAATCCCGAGGTCTTTTTAGACTTCCCCTTTCTTTAGAAACAGGTGTTCTGAAGTTATTTTTGCCGATCATTAATGAAAATTAGAAACAAAATAAAAAAGGGTGATGTAAAATAAACATCACCCTTTAAAATTTTCAATAATTTTTTATGCAAATTCTGAAATTAAATTTTCATAAAGTGGGAATCTCTTACAAAGATTTTTAACTTGAATTTTAATTTCAGAGAGTTTTTCTTTATCTCCATAATTATCATAAACTTGTTTAATAAAGTTTGCAATTTCTTTCATTTCAGGTTCTTTCATTCCACGAGTGGTAATTGCAGGAGTTCCAAGTCTGATACCAGATGCTACAAAAGGTTTTCTAGTATCAAATGGAACGGTGTTTTTATTCGCGGTAATTCCGGCTTTATCTAAAGCACTTTCCATTTTTTTCCCGGAAGGACCTCCACTTGATTCCGGTCCGAGATCAATAAGCATAAGGTGATTATCAGTACCATTAGAAACAAGTTTAAAACCATTTTCTTTTAATGCTTCTGCAAGAGCTTTGGCATTTTTTACAACTTGTTGCTGATATTGTTTGAATTCATCAGTTAATGCTTCTTTGAATGCGATAGCTTTAGCAGCGATTATGTGCATTAAAGGACCACCTTGAATGCCGGGAAAGACTTCACGATCTACATCTTTAGCATATTTTTCTTTACAAAGAATTAAACCAGCACGAGGTCCACGAAGTGTTTTATGAGTTGTAGTTGTCACAATATCTGCATAAGGAACAGGATTTTGGTGAAGACCGGCAGCTACAAGTCCGGCGATATGAGCCATATCAACCATTAGAACTGCTCCAACTTCATCGGCAATTTCACGGAAAATTTTAAAATCAATTGCTCGTGGATATGCAGAAGCTCCGGTAAGAATCATTTTAGGTTTAACTTCGAGAGCGATTTTTCTAATTTCATCATAGTTAAAAGTTTCAGTTTCTTTATTAACTCCATAATGAACAATTTTATAGAGATTCCCTGAAAAACTAAGTGGATGTCCGTGAGTTAGATGTCCACCGTGTGATAATTCTAAACTGAGAACAGTATCGCCAGGTTTTACCATTGCAAAATAAGCAGCCATATTAGCTTGAGAACCAGAATGAGCTTGGACATTTGCATGTTCTGCACCAAACAACTCTTTTGCTCTTTCGATAGCAAGTTGTTCTACAACGTCAACATGTTCACAACCACCATAATATCTTCCATACAATTTGTAATTGATTTTATCTGTTTTTTTGCTCCATCTGTACGGATAACCTTCAGCGTATTTATTTGTTAAAACTGAGCCAGCAGCTTCCATAACAGCTTGTGATACAATATTTTCTGAAGCAATCAATTCAAGGTTTTCAGTTTGTCGTATCAATTCATTGTGCATTGCTTCAAAAACTTCGGGGTCTTGGATTTTAATTGTTTTCATTTTTACCTCTTTTCTCATATTCTTTTATTTTATTTATTCTTTTTTCATGTCTTCCACCTTCAAAAGGTGTTGTTAAAAATATATTAACCATATCTTTAGCAAGATATTTAGAGATGAATCTACCTGATAAAACTAAGATATTTGCATTATTGTGCTGTCTTGATAACCATGCAAATTCAGCAGATTGGCAAAGAGCAGCTCGTACGCCATTCACTTTATTAGCGACAATACTCATTCCGAGACCGCTTCCACAGATAAGAATTCCTTTTGCACATTCTCCTTTTGCAACTGCTTCTGCAGCTAAAAAACCGGTATCCGGATAATCCATAGAATCTTCTGAATTTGCCCCGAAATCTACAATTTTATATTCTCTCAAAAAATCTTTTACATTTTCTTTCAGTTCATAACCAGCATGATCAGATGCAATGGCAATTTTTGTAGTGTCAGTTCCAAGGAGAGTATTGATTTTATTTAAGCTTTTATTGATTGTTTTGTGAATTAACCCAATCTTAACATATCCAAGATCTTCCATATTTGTTCTAATCAATTTTATGGCATTTTCAGACATATTGATATAAATTTTTTCTTTTATCGGTAAAGAAGCACCTTTCAATAAAATTGACAATTCATCCCGACTCATTTCATGAAGAAATAGTTGTATCTCTCTATCAGTAAGTACAAGAAGATCTTCTAATTGTGTTAAAGCTCTCATATTACACCTCTTTCTAAAGTTTATTATTCACACATTAAACAAGAAAGAGCAATACAATAGAACTTTGATTTTGCACTTTCACTTCTTGACATAACTACGACCGGTTTTGTAGTTCCTTGAATAAGTCCAGCTAATTCTCCATCACCCCAAAGCATCAAACCTTTATAAAAAATATTTGATGCTTCTATAGATGGGAAAATTAAAACGTCAGCTTCTCCATTAATTGGAGTTTTAATTCCTTTAATTGCAACACTTTTTGGGTCACATGCAAGAAAGACATCCAAAGGTCCATCTACAATGCAATTTTTTATTTGATTTCGATCAGCCATTTTACAAATAATAGCATCGTTTATACTATTTGGAAAATTTGGACTAACTTTTTCTGAAGCACTTAACAAGGCAACTTTAGGTTTCTCGATGCCAAATTTTCTAACCATATTGACAGAATAATTAATCATCGCTATTTTTTGATTTAAATCTGGAAATGGTAAAACAGCAGTATCGGAAAGGAAAAGGAGTTTTTTATATTTTGGAACTTCAAGAGCACAAACATAACTCATAACGGCTTTTGGAGGGAGTAATCCTTTTTCTTTATCGAGAACAGCACGCAAAAATTTGTCAGTTCCAACAAGTCCTTTCATTAAAATATCTGCTTCATCATCTTTAACCATTCTTACCGCTTCATTGGTTGCTTTTATCTCATTTGGAATGTTGATAATTTTGAACAATCCAGGATTAAGATGTAAACGAATAATCTCATTTTTTATTTTGTCTTCATTTCCAATTAATATAGCCTCAATAATACCGGCTGAAATTGCTTCTGCAACAGCTCCTATTGTATTTTGATCTTCTGCAACCGCTATCACAATTTTTCTTTTTTGTGGTAGTTCTTTAACTTTTTGTACCATTTCATCAAGAGTGTTTATTTGATTCATAGAATATCCTTCAATTACGCCATTAAAGCACCGAGGGCTATTGAATATAGTTTAGTTTGTTCACTATCTCCACGAGAGGATAAAATAGCCGGAACACGAGCACCACATACAAAAGCACCAAGATTTCCTTTCATTAGCTTTGTTGTATATTTATAAAATACGTTTCCGGATTCTATATTTGGGAAAAGAATACAATCAGCATCTCCGGCAACTTCACTTTTTAAGCCTTTAATCTCAGCAGCTTCTTTATCAATTATAACGTCAAGTGCCAAAGGACCATCAACTAAACCGCCTTTTATTTGTCCCCTTTCTGCCATTTTGGAAATAATTGCAGCATCCACACAAGCTGGCATTTTAGGTAATGTTTGTTCAGAAGCTGCAAGTATAGCAACTTTTGGAGTCTTGATATTTAGAGATTGTGCAGTTTTTATAAGATAATTTGTAATTGCAATTTTTTGTTTTAAATCAGGTATGGGAATAATTGCTACATCACTTAAAATAAGAAGTTTATGATATGTAGGAATTTCTGTAACCGTGATGTGTGTAAGAATTGCACCAGGATCCATTAATCCGGTTTTTTTATTAAGTAGAGCTCGCATATATTTATCCGTACTCAAAAGCCCTTTCATTATGAGATCACCCTCACCGGAATTGATTAATTCTACAGATTTTGTGGCTGCAATCATTTCATCTGGTTCATTGACTATTTTGAAGTTATCTGGATTAATATTATCTTTTTCACAAACTTTTCTGATAATTTTTTCATCACCGACTAAAATTCCATCAACTATTCCAATATCTACTGCTTGGTTTACTGCTCCGATTGTATGGGAATCATTAGCAAAAACTGCAACCAACTTTTTTTTCGTTCTATTTCTTAAAACTTCAAACATTTGCTCAAGTTTTGTGATTTGCATTATTTCTCCTTATTCTCTTATAATTTTTTTTTGCAAATTCCAAGTTAATGATTGCAATGTCAAGTGAAAATTACAAATCCATTATAACAAATAAGTTACTAAGAAATCTTCAGAGTTTTTCTAAGATGTCAGCATTTATTAAAAATTGTTTACTCTTTCCATACAATTGCAAGATTGTTTTTTATTCTT
>JAOZMQ010000291.1 GCA_029934195.1 Candidatus Cloacimonadota bacterium
CCGAATGTGTGAAGCTCTTAGGAATGGTAGAGTTTGGCACTTTTATATTCTTCTCGTTTTGCTCTTTTTTGTTGGAAACTGGAGTTCCGCATTTTGGGCAAAATAGATCATCTTTTGTTAAGCGATTACCACATTTATTGCAAAATTCCATATTAATTTTTTCTCCTCACTATTATAATTTTTCAATAAAATTTGATATTCACAATTTATTTTGAAATTATTAAGTCAAGAAAATTGTTGTGGGAAAGCGGTCATACTGTCTGCATTTTGTGTAAAAAGCAACCATACATTGCTGGATTTGGTAACAGTAAGCCATTAATAGAAGTATCAAAAATATAAATTTGATGTCAGATGCCCTGAATTTACGGCTAAGAATTTTGAATTTATCTTCTTTTCGATCAGAAATTAATTACAACTATTTCAAGAGTAGCAAGGATTAATCTTGACATCAATTCATAGTATTCCGATTTGCATTTTATATGCAGATTATTGTAAAAAAATTTGGTGGAACTTCATTAGGAAGTATTGAGAAAATAAAAAAAATTGCAAAACGTATTGCAGATGAAAAAGATTCTATAACTCAGATTGTGGTTGTTGTTTCTGCTATGGGTGAAACTACAAATCAACTATTTGATTTAGCTTATCTTATTTCCGAAAAGCCCTGCCAACGTGAGTTAGATATGCTTTTGACTGCGGGCGAAAGAATTAGTATGTCATTACTTTCATTAGCTTTGAATGAAAATGGAATAAGTTCTATTTCCTTTACTGGTTCTCAAAGTGGAATTATTACAGATAATAAACACGGGAATGCGAGAATCCAAAATGTAAGTGCTTTCAGAATTAGAGATGAACTTAATAAAGGAAAAGTCGTAATTGTAGCAGGATTTCAAGGTGTCAGCGGACAAAAAGAAGTAACCACTTTAGGAAGAGGTGGTTCAGATACTACAGCGGTTGCACTTGCGAGCTATTTAAAAGCAATAAAATGTGAAATTTTTACAGATGTAGATGGCATATTTACTGCTGATCCTCGTATTGTAGATCAAGCAACAAAAATAGAACAATTAGATTCTGATTTAATGCTTGCACTTTCTACTTCCGGAGCTTCTGTTTTGCATGTTCGTGCTGTTGAATTTGCCATAACTTATGGAGTAGCAATAGAAGTTAAATCATCATTTAATAATAACACTGGAACTCAAATATATAGGATTAAAGAAATGGAAGAGAAAAAAATTCAAGCAATAACTAAGTATTCTCCACTAACAAGTTATCGATTTAAAGGTGAGATTTTGTCATTTTCAAAACTTCTGAATCTTTTGGAAAAATCTTATATTGAAATTTTTAATTATGAAATTTTTTCTCACGAGTTGTTAATTATTCTTCAAGATAAATCTGATTCAAATAAAATTGTGGACATAATATCTAATTTTGGAATTCTTGAATTAATTGATATGAAAGAGAATCTGTCTGCTATAACATTAGTTGGTGTAAAGCTTTGGAATAATACGAAATTAATTGTTCGGATTTCTCAATTATTGCAGGAAAACCAAGTTGAAATAATCAGAATTTATCACTCTCATGCAAGTATAACATTGTTAGTTGATGTACAAAATGAGCATAAAACAGTTAATCTTCTTCACGATAAATTGATACAAAGGATAAAATAATGAATAAGAATAAAGTTGTATTATTAGTAGATGATGATATGATATTATGTAAGTTAACGGCTGAAATGCTTTCAATTGTCGATATTAAAGCTTTTACAGCTAATTCTCTTGAAGATGCCGTAAAAGTTTATACAGAGAATCACGAATTAATTACTTTAATCATCTTTGATATGAACCTTGAGGATTCGAGTGGATTAGAAGTATATGAAAAACTTAAAGAAATTGATGAGAATTTTGTTTCTGTTTTGGCTTCCGGAATGATAATAGAAGAAGATAAAAAGGAATACTTAGATTTGGGGTTTGACGAAATAGTTGCTAAGCCATACTCGATGCTTGATTTACACTCAATGATTGATAAATATTTGAATTAATAACCAATTATAACTGATTTAATAATTTTTACGGGGATATGTTTCCCCGTTTTTTTTTAATTTTTAAGGAGAAAGTTTTGGAAAAATTTTTAGTTACAAGTGCGTTGCCTTATGCCAATGGGAAATTACATATTGGACATGTGGCAGGTGCTTATTTGCCAGCGGATATTTTTGTGCGATTTCAGAAGCTACAAAAAAATGATGTTCTTTATGTTTGCGGTACCGATGAACATGGTGCTCCAATTTCCATTAAAGCTGAAAAAGAGGGTGTAAAACCGGAAGATATTGTTGAAAGATATCACACAAGTATTAAGGGAAGTTTTGATGGACTTGGGTTCAACTTTGATAATTTCTCTGGAACTGCAAGAGCTCAACATCATAAATTGTCACAACATTTTTTTACATCTTTATTAGAAAATAAATTTATCACGATTAAAACAAATGACCAATTTTATTGCGAACAGTGCAAACGTTTTCTTGCAGATCGTTATGTGGAAGGGATTTGTCCGCATTGTGGGAAAGAAGGGGCAAGAGGAGATCAATGCGATCATTGTGGACAACTATTAGATGCCATAGAGCTGGGAAATCCCCAATGTAAAATTTGTGGATCGACTCCAATTATTAAAGCTACGAGTCATTGGTTTTTGGAATTGCCAAAAATGGAACAGCAGTTGAAAGAATGGCTTGAAACAAAAAAATATTGGAAAGATAATGTTCATAGATTTATTATGAATTGGTTGAAAGAAGGTTTGATTGAAAGAGCAATTACACGAGATATTGATTGGGGAGTTCCGGTTCCTCTTGAAGATTCTCAAGGTAAAGTTCTCTATGTGTGGTTTGATGCTCCAATCGGTTATATTTCTTCAACTATCGAATGGGCTAATAAAATCGGTCAACCGGAAAAATGGAAAGAATATTGGCTTGATGAAAACACAAAATTGATACATTTTATTGGAAAAGATAATATTCCTTTCCACACAATTATTTGGCCTGCAATTCTTATGGGACAAAAAGAAAAATATATTCTTCCTTATGATGTTCCTGCAAATGAATATTTAAATCTCGAAGGAAAAAAGATTTCTACAAGTAATAATTATGCTATTTGGGTAGAGGATTTTCTAAAATATTTTGATGGAGAATATTTAAGATATTATCTTGCAACCAATGCACCGGAAACAAAAGACAGCGATTTTGTTTGGAAAGAATTTCAACAAAAAATTAATAGTGAATTGGCTAATGTTCTTGGTAATCTTGCTAATCGGACTTTTTCTTTTTCTAAGAAATATTTTAATGGAGAAATCCAAAGACCGGAAAATCTATCAAATAATGCTGCAGATTGTTTGCAAAAAGGATATGATTTATCTAAAGAAATTCAAGATTGTTATAAGAATTATAAAGTAAGAAAAGTGACTCAGCTTGGTATTCAAATTGTAAGAAATGGAAATGTCTTTTTTGATCTTACAAAACCTTGGGTGGAAGTTAAAAATGACAAATCAAAAGCAGCTGAAACGTTGTATGTTTGTTCAGAACTTTTGAGGATTATTTCAATTGTTTTCAGTCCAATAATTCCAAATGGAATGAAAAAACTTAGAAATATCCTTAACTTATCTTCTGATTTTTATTGGGATAATATTGAAAATAATCAAATTCAACAAACTACAATTGGAGAAGTAAAACCTCTTTTTCCAAAAATTGACGATAAAGCTATTGAAGAACAAATTCTTCTACTCGAAACAAATACTAAAACACAAAAAGATTCACAAGATAAAGTTTTGAAAATAGAACATAAAAAAGAAATAGATTTTGAAGATTTTCTTAAACTCGAAATAAGAATTGTAAAAATTATTAGTGCTGAAAAAATCAAGAAATCTAAAAAACTTTTAAAGCTAAAAGTTCAGTTTGCAAATGAAGAAAGAGATGTTGTTGCCGGTTTATCTTTGCACTATAAACCCGAAGACCTTATTGATAAAAAGGTTACGATGCTCCTTAATTTGAAACCACGAAAAATTATGGGTCAGTTATCGCAAGGAATGATTCTCGCTGCAGAAGGTGTCGAAGGGAAGTTGTCAGTTTTAATTCCTGAAAAGGATATTATTGCCGGTAGTTTAATCTCATAATTGATACAAGGGACAGCGAGATTCTTGTTTGCTTTTTTTTAAAATGAAAATTATTTTTACTCTAATTTTAATAATAAGTTTTTCCATCATTTTTTCAGCTGAATTTATTGATGGGAAACTTTTTTTGGATATTCATCTTTTTGAATCTGATTTTTTTATTGTTGATTCCGATTCAGAGATTCTTTTACGTGAAAAAAATTCTCCGTTTCAATTCTCTTATAATAATCTAATTTCTATTCAACAGGTGGATTATTCAGAAGAGAAATTTTATGCAGTGAAAATTAATGT
>JAOZMQ010000026.1 GCA_029934195.1 Candidatus Cloacimonadota bacterium
AATTCTTTCTTTGCGATCTTTATCCAATGCTAACGCATTGGGGTACAAAGAGGTAGCTTTTGTGAAGCTGAGAAATAAATATCTTTCTAATTAATCTTTCTTCATTAACTTCATTTCCTTCATGGTTAAAAAGTCCTTTTTCGTTCAAAAACCTAACATCAAAGATTTGAATGTGAGCCCTATTTTTTTTAAGGATTCAATTCTCTTGACACATAAAGAGACTGCAAATTCTTATCCTGAAAAGGATAAAAACTTTTTTACATTTAATAATTAGGAGTATTTAAAAGATGTCGGAACTCTTAAACAATATTTATTTTAATTTTGCGTTGATGATAGTTGCTTTTTTGATTTTGGTAAAAAGTGCTGATTTATTTGTAGAAAGTGCTATTGGGATCTCAAATGATTTTCATATTCCTCGTATGATTGTTGGAATAATTGTTGTTGGATTTGCAACTACTGCTCCCGAAATTGCTGTTTCTGTAATTTCAGCCTTGCGAGGTAATTCGGAATTTGCACTTGGTAATGCTATTGGCTCTGTTATTGTGGATGATGGTGTTGCTCTTGCAATGGCTGCAATTGTAGCTCCGACAGTAATATTTATTGACAAAAAAATAATGAAAACAACAGGTATCTTCCTGCTTTCAGTAGCAATTATTACTTATGTGCTTGCTTTTAATGGAATCATCAACAGGCTTGAAGGAATGCTTCTTGTAGTTATTCTTCTTTCATATTTTACCTTTATTTTTGTTTCTGAGAAAAAAAGACATAAAATAAGAACTGAGGAAATATCCAAATCAAAATTAGAAATTGAAAAACCAAATATTAAAAAGCATGCAATTCTTTTTTTTATTGGTTTAACAGGTGTAATTTTTGCCAGTCATCTTATTGTGACTTCCGCTGAACAAATTGCAATTTTTTTCAAAGTTCCAAATGTTATAATCGGATTAACAATTATTGCAATTGGAACATCATTACCGGAAATATCAACCGCCATAATTGCAGCAAGAAAAGGAGAAGGAGAACTTGCGGTAGGAAATATTCTTGGTGCAGATATCTTGAATCTTCTCTGGATAATAGGAATATCATCAATTGTAAATCCAATAAACGTAATTTCTGATAAAATCTCTGTTAGTCTTTTTTCATTGAAATTTCATGATATTCCTTCAATTCATTTTTCTTTTTCTTGGATGTTTATAATTGTTATTACTATGTTGGTACTAATGCGGTTAGGATATAATTTGAAAAGATGGAAAGGTTATCTTCTTCTTTCCTTGTACTCAATTTATTTTTATATGAATTTTTCGATGTTTGGGTAAAAATGAATAAAATAGAATTTTTTTTTTTTAAAAACTACCTATTTTCTGAAAAAAAAGAATGGTTACGATTTGACTCTTTGTTCTCAATAATCGGAGTAATTCTCTCTGTAGCGACTCTTACAATTGCCCATTCGATTTTTGGAGGCTATGAAACTGCTTTAAAAGATTCCATACTCGGGGCAAATTCTCATATTTATATTTTCCAACCCGGAGCAGCTAATCTGAATCAAGAACAAGTGAACGATCTAATTCAAGATTTTGGAGGAAAAAAAGAAGTTGAAGCGATTGCACCTGTAATTCAAATACCGGCAATGGCAGTTAATGAAGGAAGAATAAAGGGTGCATTAATTAAAGGAATTAATTGGAAAGCAGAAGCACAACCAACTAAATATCGACAATATATCAGACAAGGAACTTGGGAAATGCCTGATAATAAAGATGTTGTTATGGGTAAAAAACTTGCTGACGAACTAAATTTAACAATTGGAGATTTAGTGAAAATAGTCAGTCCGCTTCACTCAAAATTTACTCCTCTTGGTTATAAGTCAAAATCCAAAAAATTCAAGATTGTTGGATTATATGAATCTGGAATGTATGAGTATGATAGTAAATTTGTTTTTATGAATATGCAATCAGCCAGAGGATTTAGTCCTGTTTCTTCTGAATATTCTCTAATTGAAATAAAATTAAAATCGGAATTTATTAATAAAGCTGATTATCTTGCATACAAATGGGAAATGTTGAACGATGGATTTTATCAAATTAGTTCATGGATTGAATTTAATGGAAATCTTTTCATGACTCTTTCTTTTCAAAAATGGATACTTTTTATTATCATAAGTTTTCTAATTTTATTGGCTTCTTTTAATATTGTGAGTGCGGTTTCAACATCAATAATCGAAAAAAAAAAAGAGATTGGTATTTTAAAAGCATTTGGAGCTTCATCATTTTTGCTCAGTAAAATCTTTGTAGGTAAAACAATGATACTCTCATCAATTGGCGTTTTGTTAGGGCAATTGATTGGTTATATTATTGCATATTTTTTAAGTGTTCAGAATTTTTTTTTATTAAAAGGTGATGTGTATTTCTTAGAAAAAATCAATGTGAAATTTAGTTTTCAGGATTTTACAATTATTTTCATTATTTCTATTTTGATGATTTTTGTAGCTTCATTAGTTCCTTTAAAAAGAGTATCATCATTACAAATAACCGATATCTTACGTGGTATGTGATGGATAATGAATAATGGATAATGAATTATCAATTATCAATTAATAAACTATGGATAAAAAAAATGGAAATTTTAAAAATAAATAATTTGAAGAAAAGTTATATAGATAGTGAAGGGGAATTAACCATCTTAAATGGCATCACTTTTGAAGTTAGTAAAGGTACAATGGTTGCAATTACTGGTGAATCTGGATCTGGTAAAAGTACTTTGCTACACCTTTTGAGCTTACTCGATAAAGCTGATTCTGGAGAGATTCTATATAATGGTAAAAAGATCACAGGTTCTGATAAATTAATCTCAAAATTTAGAAATAAATCTATTGGTTTTATTTTTCAATTCCACTATTTACTCGAAGATTTTACAGCTATTGAAAATGTTGCTATGCCCATGTTTCTTGCTACTGGCAATATGAAAACAAGTTTGTTAGAGGCAGAGAAACTTCTCAAACGGTTAGATTTGATTAATAGAAAACATCATTATCCAAATCAACTTAGTGGTGGAGAACAGCAAAGAATTGCTATTGCTCGTGCTTTAATAAATAAACCGGATATTGTTTTTGCAGATGAGCCAACAGGTAATCTTGACAAAAAACACAGTGATGAAATTTTTAATTTGCTTCGTGAACTAAATCGAGAAATTGGACAGACTTTTATTATTGTTACACACGATGAAGAAATTGCATCTCAATTGGATATCCATTATTTCCTTGAAAACGGGCTTTTACAACTACATTCAGCAGAATAGACTCACAACGACCAAAATAGGGAGTGAGTTGAGAATGAGGACTCCGGTCTTTTTTATTTTCCCTTTTCCCAAAAACTGAGGGCATATTTAAATCATTGAGATCAGGGTGCTCAATATAATATTCTATTAGACTTTTTTGTATTTCTTTTCTCTTCTTTCATAGTGGAAAATCTTTATTATTTAAACACTTCTTTAATTTAGGCAATTTATAAAATAATCTCTTCAATTAGCAGCAAGTAACTTTGAGCTAAACTATTGAAATATAAAGACAAATGGAAGATAACATTTGGGTAAAAAAAAGGAAAGAAATTATTGACGAATCAATAGGAAAACAAATTATTGTTTATATAAAATTACGCATATTTCAAGGAGAACTACAATGTCAAAAATAGTATCTTTTTTAATCGCAATTATAATACTAATTGCAGTATTTGCAGTTGGATTTTTTGGTATAGATTATGTCATGAAATTAGTAGTTGGACATAAAAATGAAGTTATTACTTCAGATATAGTTAACCAGAAAGTTGAAGTCGGACGAAATAAAATGATGAAGTTGAATCTTTATGTACAACAAGTTGGTTCTCAATACAGTGATACTATAGAAAAAGGGCGAATTATCTCACAAAAACCGGAAGCAGGAAAAGTTACAAAGAAAAATAGAACTGTTGAAGTTATCGTTAGTTTGGGAGCAGAATTAGTATCTGTACCGTATCTTGAGAATATGATTCTTAGTAATGCAAAACTTCGTTTAAAAAATGTTGGTCTTATTCTTGGTAAAGAACAACATTTGTATTCAGATGAAGTTGATAAAGGAAAAATAATAAATTCACAACCACGAGCTGGAGAAGATGTTAATAAAGGTGAAAAAATAAATGTGAATATAAGTCTTGGAAAAGTACCTGATTCTTCCGAGAGAAAAAATAAATATCAGGATTTGTTAGATAATATTGATGGATAGGTAAGCCCATTTTATTAATGAGAAACTGTAAAGAATTTTATATTATTTGGATTTTAACAAAAAGATATTATAATGGATTATTTTTCTCTATCTCGAAGATTTCTCAAAATTGATATCAAATTATCATGTCACCTGCAATCTTTCAACCGACATTCAAATTTAGTCTAATATTCCATTGATGTTTTTGACTAAAATATCCAATGTAAATTATTAATAAATATATTATATAAATTTTAAAAACAAAAAAAATAAAGAGGTATCTATGGCAGAACAAAATTATAGTGCGAGTAATATCAAAGTCCTCAAAGGTCTGGAAGCTGTCCGTAAACGTCCGGCTATGTATATTGGCGGGACAAGCGAACGAGGCTTGCATCACCTTGTTTATGAGGTCGTTGATAACAGTATTGATGAAGCACTTGCAGGTTATTGTAATAAGATAAAAGTGATTATTCACAAAGATGGAAGTATCTCTACTGAAGATAACGGAAGAGGTATTCCTGTAGATTTCCACGAAGGTGAAAAAATGTCTGGTCTTGAAGTGGCAATGACAACACTTCATGCTGGTGGAAAATTTGACAATGATTCCTACAAAGTCTCCGGTGGATTACATGGTGTTGGAGTCTCTTGTGTGAATGCTCTTTCTGATTTTATGGAAGTACAAGTTTATCGTGATGGTAAAATTTGGAATCAAACTTATTCAAAAGGGATTCCATTAAAACAAGTTGAGGAAATTGGAGAAACAACAAAAACTGGGACAAAAACAATTTTTACTCCAGACAATACAATCTTTGAAACAGTTGAATTTAGCTTTGATTATCTTGCGGTAAGATTAAGAGAATTGGCTTTTCTGAATAAAGGAGTCAGAATTATTCTTATTGATGAAATAAATGATCGAGAGCATGATTTTCATTATGAAGGTGGAATTAGCTCTTTTGTGAAATTTCTGAATGAAAATAAAAAAGTAGTTCAGCAAGAGCCAATACATATTTCGGGTGAAAAAGATAAGGTTGATTTTGAGGTAGCAATTCAATATAATGAAGGTTATCAAGAAAATATTTTAAGTTTTGCTAATAATATCAATACAATTGAAGGTGGAACTCATTTAAGTGGTTTCAAATCTGCATGTACAAGAGCAGTGAATACTTATATCAAAAATGAAAATTTACTTAAAAATGAAAAAGTAAGTCCGCAAGGAAGTGATATTCGTGAAGGAATATGTGCTGTAATTTCTGTAAAAATTATGGACCCGCAATTTGAAGGACAAACGAAAACAAAACTACAAAATTCTGATGTTGAAGGAATTGTAAATTCCTATGTTTATGAAAAATTGATGGAATTTTTTGAAGAACACCCACAAATTGCTAAACAAATCGCTCTGAAAGCAATTCTCGGAGCTCGTTCTCGTGATGCTGCAAGAAGAGCGAGAGAATTAACTCGTAGAAAATCAGTCCTTGAAAGTGGAAGTTTACCCGGAAAATTGGCTGATTGCTCAATTCAAGATCCTTCTATAACAGAAATTTTCTTAGTGGAAGGGGACTCGGCTGGTGGCTCTGCAAAAATGGGAAGAGATAGAACATTTCAAGCAATACTTCCGTTATGGGGAAAAATGCTCAATACGGAAAAAGCAAGAATTGATAAAGTTCTAAATAATGATAAAATTCAACCAATTATTCTCGCACTTGGTGCAGGTATTGGCAGTGAATTTGATGTAACAAAATTACGATATAATAAAATCATTATCATGGCGGATGCTGATGTTGACGGTAAACATATTAGCACGCTTTTACTGACTTTTTTCTTCCGCTATATGCGACCATTGGTTGAACAAGGACATGTTTATGTTGCTTGTCCACCTCTGTTTTTAATAAAAAAAGGTAAATCTAAACACTATGTTTATTCTGATGATGAAAGAAAAACAATACTAAAAGAAATTGGCGATAAAGGAGTTCATGTTCAAAGATATAAAGGTCTTGGAGAAATGAATCCTGAACAACTTTGGGAAACTACAATTGACCCTGAAAAGCGATTACTCATTAAAGTAAAAATTGATGATGCCATCGAAGCTGATCGAATGTTTACGATTCTAATGGGCGATGATGTTGCTCCTCGTAGAGAATTTATTGAACAAAATGCCCAATATGTTCAGGTAGATGTTTAAAGGAGAAATTAATGAATACAGACATAAATAGAATACAAGAAATGGAAATTGAAGATGTTCTTAAACAAGCTCATCTTGAATATTCTTTAAGTGTAATTACTTCGAGAGCTTTACCGGATGCGAGAGATGGATTGAAACCTTCTCAAAGAAGAATCCTTTATGCAATGCATGAATTGAATCTTTCACCTGGAAAAGGATTCAGAAAATGTGCTAAAATTTCTGGAGATACTTCCGGTAATTATCATCCTCATGGTGAACAAGTTATTTATCCTACTTTGGTTCGTATGGCACAACCTTGGTCTTTAAGATATATGTTAATTGATGGACAAGGAAATTTTGGTTCTCAAGATGGAGATCCACCTGCTGCAATGCGTTATACAGAAGCAAGACTTCAAAAAACTTCTGTTGATATGATGGAAGATCTCGACAAGAATACTGTTGATTATACTGGAAACTATGATGATACAAGAAAAGAGCCGACTGTTTTCCCTTCAAAATTCCCTAATTTATTGGTAAACGGTTCTACCGGTATTGCTGTAGGAATGGCAACAAATATGGCACCGCATAATGTTGGTGAAATTTGTGATGGAATTCTTGGAATGATAAAAAAACCAGAGATAGAACCTTTAGAATTGAATCAGTTAATTAAAGGTCCAGACTTTCCAACCGGTGGTTATATTATTGATTCCGGTGGAATTAAAGATTATTTTCTTACTGGAAAAGGACGAGTAATTGTTCGCGGAAAAGCTGTTATCGAAACCAAAAATAATGGTGCTGAATTAATCGTGATTTCTGAACTTCCATATATGCTCAATAAAACTCTTCTTATTGATAAAATGGTAAGTCTTGTTAAGGAAAAAAGAATTGAAGGAATTAGTGATATTCGTGATGAATCAGGAAGACAGGGAATGCGTCTTGTTGTAATGGTTAAAAGAAATGCAGAAGCAAATGCAGTATTGAATAAATTATACAAATTTTCGCAGCTCCAATCTTCTTTTAGTGTTTCTAATAGAGCTTTGGTAAAGGGAATTCCTAAAATTCTCAATATGAAAGAATTAATCTCTCAATTTATTGATTTTCGGCATGAAGTTGTAGTTAGAAGAACACAGTTCGAACTTGATAATGCAGAAAGAAGACTTCATATTTTAGAAGGTTATAGAATTGCTCTCGACAATATTGATGAAGTTATTGCTACAATTAGAGCTTCTAAAAGTACTTCCGAAGCGAATACAAATCTGCAACAAAAATTTGCACTTTCAGAAATTCAAGCAAAAGCCATTCTCGAAATGCGTTTGCAAAAATTGACCGGATTAGAAAGAGAGAAAGTCGAAGCTGAGTATAATCAAATTGTTGAGAAAGTTTCAGAATTAAAAGAGATTCTTGAAAAAAGAGAACTTAGGATGCAAATTATCAGTGATGAAACTCAAGCAATTAAAGATAAATATGCCGATGATAGAAGAACAATTATTCTATCAGGAACAGCAGATATTGAAACAGAAGATATGATTGCCGATGAAGAAGTGGTTGTCACAATCTCGCATCAAGGATATATCAAACGCCTTCCGCTCGATACTTACAGAAAACAGGGAAGAGGTGGGAAAGGTTTATCCGGTAGTAATCTAAAAGATGAAGATTTTGTAGATAGTATTTTTGTGGCTTCTACGCATGCATATATTTTGTTCTTTACTGATTTTGGAAAATGCTATTGGCTAAAGGTTCATAAGATTCCAAAGGTTGGTAGATTAGCTCGTGGTAAAGCTATTGTAAATCTTATTCAAGTTGAAAAAGGTGAAAATATAGAAGCTTATGTTACAGCACGTGATTTTAATTTACCTCATAATGTTATTATGGTTACTAAGAATGGTATTGTCAAAAAAACAATTCTATCTGCTTTTTCACATCCGCGAATAAATGGAATAATTTCCATTAAACTTATTGATGGAGATAAACTGATTGATGCCAAAATCACAGAGGGTGATAACGATATTATAATTGCTACAAAAAATGGTTTTTGCAATCGCTTTCACGAAACTGATGCCAGACCTGTTGGAAGAAATTCACAAGGTGTTAAAGGTATTAATCTGCGAGAGAATGATCAGGTCGTTTCAATGGTTGTTGTAAAACAACAGGGAACTCTTTTGTCAATAAGTGAAAATGGTTATGGAAAACGTACTGAAATTTCAAGTTACAATAGGACAAAACGAGGTTCAAAAGGAGTAATAACTCTCCGAACAACAGACAGAAATGGCTTACTTGTTGCCCTTATAGAAGTTCTTGATGGCGATGAATTGATGATTGTTACAAAAAGTGGAATGATTATCAGACAAGCAGTAAGTAAAATTTCCACAATTGGAAGAAATACGCAAGGTGTACGTTTGATTAATCTTTCTAAAGGTGACAAAGTTTTTGATATAACTTGTATTCTTGCAGAGCAAATGGACAATGATGACCTACCTGAAAAGAATGATTCTAATTCAGGTTCAGAAACTTCGAAAGAAATGATTGAAAACACTAATGATACAGAAGAAAATAAATCAATTGGAGTAGATGAAGTAAATAGTGAAGATAAAGTCATTTCTCCAAAAGTTGATTTTAGTGATGATGATGTCAAAAACGGAGAACAAGCTAATTCTTCAAAAACTAAAAATGATAAAGAATTAGACAGTACAGATTCGGAAGAACTTGAACTTTCTTTTGATTAGAATTAGTTTTCTTTTATTGATGATTTTGATGGCAGGTTGTACCGGTATTTATTTACCGGTCACTGCCTCTTCGAGCACTGCCTCTTCGAGCTCCGCCTCTTCAAATACAAATATTCGGATTCAAGATAACTATGCAATTGCTGAGAATGACAGCTTACAAATTTTTATAAGTCCAAAATATTGGTCTGGAGAACCTCAAGAATTAAGCAATTCTTTTTGTGTTTTTCATTTAATTGTGAAGAATAAATCCCCCAAAAATATTCAATTTGAACCGGACAATCTTTTTCTCTTGGATAAGGAAAATAACCAATTGGAATTTATTTCCTCTGATACACTACTTGATTTGTTCTATAATAATCCACAATTTCCAAACTTTTTTTTAGATGATTTAGATGCTGAAATAGAATTACAAAAGTATCAAGAAAGATTAGAAGGGAAAAAAGATTTGATAATGAAATCATTTAATTTTGGTAAAATTGCATCAGGAAGTAGAAAAAATGGGTTTATTTTTTTTGTGAAACCTAAATCAAAAAACAAAGAATTAACTTTGAATTTTAATGAATTTATTTTTCATTTTAAGAAAGGAAATTGAAAATCATCAATGACTTCTATTTCTAAACCCATAAGAAACTTGACAACTGTAGCAATCATTCTTAAAAAAATTCCATACAAAGAAACGAGTGTTATTGTAAAAGTTTTTTCACAAATATTAGGGCATATTTCTGTTATTATTCATGGAGTAAGAAAAGAAAAAAGTAGATTAACCGGACAAATTGAAATTCTTTCAGAAGTAGAGTTAGTTTTATACAAAAGCTCAAATTCAAATTTATTTACAGCTCAAAATATTCATTTTATCCGAAATTATCAAGTAAATAGTTCTTATACACAAATAATTTTAATGCAAGCTGGAGTTGAATTAATTTTACAACTGATAATTTCTGAAACAGAAGCATCGAATTTCTATGATCTATTGATTAAATATTTTCTTTATATTGCTAAAACGCAGAAGAATGGAATTGCAATTTTTTGGAGATTTGTTCTCCGAATTTTTGTTTTTCTTGGAATAGAATTGAATATTCAACATTGTGCAAATTGCAACAAGCCATTAGAAAATTTGGTTAATTTTGCCCCTTTATTTCATGGATTTCTTTGTCGGCAGTGTTCAAAAAAAAATGTAGGTAGGAACATTTCAATTGATTCAAAATCTGGTTTTTTGATAAAAAATTTGTACCAGATTGGTAATATTCTTGAAGATGTAGAAATTACATCAAATATGATAATAGACATTAATCGTATAATTCTTATATACTTAACTGATCATTATCATCAGAAATTTCATTTGAATTGTTTAGAAATGTATTGATAGAGATAGATTAAAAGGCTCTCCAAAAGAGAGCCTAATGTTTAATCAAGTTTTTTAAGCATCAAGTCCAAGAATAACATCTTTAATTATTTCAATGGCTTTGTACAGATCTTCTTTTGAAATCACCAATGGTGGAGCAAATCTGATTATATGCTGATGAGTTGGTTTTGCAATTAAACCGGCATCTTTCATTTTTACACAAACATCCCAAGCTTCAATTCCATCTTTTGGTTCAATGATAACTGCATTGAGAAGTCCTTTTCCACGTACTAATTTGATTCTTGGAGAATCAATTTTTTTCATTTCGTCTCGGAAAATTTTACCTAATTCTTCTGCTCTTTCTGTAAGTTTTTCATCTCTAATTACTTCGAGAGCAGCTTTTGCAACAACGCAGGCTAAAGGAAATCCACCAAAAGTAGAACCATGTTCTCCCGGTTTAATTGTCATCATAATTTCTTTGCTGGAAAGAACAGCTGAAACCGGTAATACTCCACCAGAAATGGCTTTACCAAGAATGACAATATCCGGTTTAATATCTTCCCAAAAAGAAGCAAGCATTTTTCCGGTTCTTGCGATTCCAGTTTGAACTTCATCAGCTACAAATAAGACATTATGTTTTTTACAAATATTATAACATTCTTTAAGATATCCTTCGTCAGGCACTAAAACACCAGCTTCACCTTGAATTGGCTCAACGATAAATGCAGCAACTTCGTCACCATTCTCATCAAGATATTTTTCTAAAGCTGAAGCATCATTATAAGGGATTAATTCAATTCCCGGAGTAAAAGGACCGAAATTTTTTCTACAATCTGGATCCGTTGATGCAGAAACTATAGAAATTGTTCGACCGTGAAAATTTCCATTACAGAAAACAAGTTTAGCTTTATTATCAGGAATTCCTTTTTTTACGTAACCCCAACGACGAGAAAGTTTCATTGCGGTTTCAACTGCTTCAGCACCTGTATTCATTGGTAGAACCATTTCATATCCAAAGAATTCAGTAATAAATTTTTCAAAATCTCCAAGTTTATTATTGAAAAAAGCTCTTGATGTAAGAGTCAATGTTTTTGCTTGTTCAATAAGAGCATTGATTATATAAGGATGACAATGCCCCTGATTGATAGCCGAGTAAGCTGAAAGAAAATCAAAATATTTTTTTCCTTCCGGATCCCAGACAAATGCACCTTCACCTTTTGCAATAACGATAGGTAGTGGATGATAATTGTGTGCTCCATAAGTTTCTTCTAATCTTACCGCTTCTTTACTTGATACATTTCCATAAATTAAGTTATCAGACATTATAGCCTCCATATAGTTTTTTTTGATTCGTTTATTTATTACTTCAATTTAATGTCAAATAGATTTATAGATAATTAATAATCATAAAATTTAAAAAAGTTGACTTTTTATACTTGAAGAAAATATATGACTTATAATTCTTTAATTCGGGCGATATTTGAATAATATCCAAAATTCTAATAAGAGATCTTAATTATTTTGAGTTTTAATTATGTTTCCAGTTTTTCACTTTAGGAGATTTATATGAAGAAAAAAATTTTGATTGTAGATGACGAACTTGCGATTTTAAAATTATTAACGAAAGTATTTACACAATTCGATTATGAAGTAAAAACAGCTCTGAATGGAGAAGAAGCATTAGAAATTCTTAAATCATATTCTTCCAATTTGATGTTATTTGATCTGAAACTTCCAGGAATTAGTGGAATTGAATTATGTAAAAAAGTAAAAAGTCAATATCCGCTCACTATTATTTTTGCAATGACTGGTTATTCTTCTTTGTTTCAATTAGCTACTTGTAGAGACGCAGGTTTTGAAGATTATTTCAAAAAACCGGTAGAGATAAAAATGCTGTTAGATTCAGTTGAAAATGCTCAAAAAAAAATTGAGCGATGGGTAAAAAAATAAGTATTTCAGGTGTTTTCAGAGAAATGGCTTGAGAAAATCAAGCCATTTACAATTCAATTTTTTGTAAAGATATTAGAATCTCATTCATTTCTTGAATAAAAAAAGGTGAAATATCAACCTGCATATAAGTTTTATCTTTTTTAACAGTCGAGTAATTACAAAACCCTTCAAAACCTTCAAGAATATATCCCAAAAATATTTGATTCTCCGGTTTAATGGAAATCAAATATCGCTTTACACCATCATCTAAATCTGATTCTTCTATAATATTAAATAACATTTTTTCTCATATTAGAGCAATTTTTAAAACATCGTCTATTGTTTCAACAGGAATAATTTCTAAATCTTTTCTAATTTCTTTTTGAATTTCTTGTAATTTGGGAGCATTTTTTGCAGGAATAAGAACCTTTGTAATTTTTGCTCTTTTAGCAGCAATCAATTTTTCCTCTAATCCTCCAATTGGTAAAACATTTCCGGAAAGAGTAATCTCACCGGTCATAGCAAGGTTATGCCTAACTTTTCTACCACTTAAAATTGAAATAATTGCAGTAACCATTGTCACTCCGGCAGATGGACCGTCTTTTGGGATTCCACCCTCAGGAATATGCAAATGCAAATCGCATTCTTTATAGAAATTTTCATCAATATCAAATTCTGACGCATGTAATCTCGCATAACTTAAAGCTGCTTGTGCAGATTCTTTCATTACATCTCCAAGCTGTCCGGTAAGTTTGATTTTTCCATCTCCCTTTAATTTTACAATTTCTATTTGTAAAGTCTCTCCACCATGAGCAGTCCAAGCAAGTCCGGTAACAATTCCAACTTGATCTTTATCATTAACTTCTGAATATAAATAACTCGCTATTCCAAGATATTTCTCAATATTTTTATTTGTAATTTTGACCTTTTTTAGTTTTGGGTTTTCAACATATTCTCGGACAATTTTGCGAATAACTTCTGCAATTTTTCTTTCCAATCCTCTAACGCCTGCTTCACGCGTGTATTTGGAAATAATAGTATTGATAGCACTATCTGAGAATTCAATAGATAATTTGTCTTCTACAAAATGAGCTTTCAATTGTTTGGAAATCAGGTGTTTTATAGCAATATTTTTTTTTTCGTAAGCAGTATAACCGGGAAGATGAATAATTTCCATTCTATCAAGTAAAGGTTGTGGAATTGTTGAAAGATTATTTGCTGTTGTGATAAAGAAAACATCTGACAAATCATATCCGATATCAAGATAATGGTCTCTGAATTGGTCATTTTGCTCAGAATCTAAAACTTCTAATAAAGCTGACGAAGGATCACCTCTAAAATCAGAGCTCATTTTATCTATTTCATCCATCATTATAAGAGGATTTTTAGTTCCGGATTTCTTCATACTCTGGATAATAATTCCCGGCATTGCACCAATATAAGTTCTCCGATGTCCTCTAATTTCCGCTTCATCACGCACTCCACCAAGCGATAATCTTACAAATTCACGATCTAATGCTTTGGCAATTGATTTTCCAAGTGAAGTTTTGCCAACTCCCGGAGGTCCCACAAAACACAAAATCTGTCCTTTTACTTTTCCGGCAATTTTCATAACTGCAAGAAATTCTAAGATTCGTCCTTTTACTTTTTTTAAGCCGTAATGATCTTTGTTTAAGATTGCGAGTGATTGTTTTAACGAAAAATCAATAAATGCAGGTTCTTCCCAAGGTATATCTAATAACCAATTAAGGTAATTATTAATGACACCAAATTCTGGTGAATGATAGTTTATTTTGGATAATTTCCTCAATTCTTCTTCAGCTTTTTTTTGAGCTTCATCAGTAAAATTTGTCTCTTTTATTTTGTTTCTAAATGTGGTAATGTCCTCCGAGCCTTCTTGATCAATTCCTAATTCCTTATTTATAGCTCGTAACTGCTCATTCAAATAGTATTCTCTTTGTAATTTAGAAAGTTTGTTTTTTACCTTTTTGTCGATACTTTTTTCTAATAAAAGTAGAGATATTTCATTTTCTAATTCTTCTAATAAAAGAGTAATCGCCTCTTTCATATTTTTTTTTTCAAATATTTTTTGTTTAAATTTCAAATCTAAATGGATATTTAAAAGAGCAAAATAGAAAAATTTGTCTGTATCATTAGTTAATTTAATTGTTTTCAAGACTTCTTCTGGAAGGCCATTTGTGTTTTTAACGTAATTTGTAAAAGTTTTCTTTAAGACCCTTAAAAGTACTTTTGTCTCGGAATCTGCTGAATTTGTTTCAAAGTTAAAGGTATTTACTTCTGCTCTTAATATTCTTTTAGATTTTGAATATTTAATCACTTTTACTCGACTTTTACCTTCTATTAATATTCTCGCACTTCCATCTGGTAATCGAAATATTTGTAATATTTTACAAAGAGTTCCCATTCTGTATAAATCTTTGGCTTTGACGTCTTCTTTGTCATCAATTTCTTTCTTTTGAGTAATGCAGAGAATATCACTATTTGTGAGTTGTGCATTTTCTACAGCCTCAAGAGATGGTTTTCTTCCAACCAAAATTGGAGTAATTATATGAGGAACAATTAAGGAATTTTTTAAAGGTAAGACAGGAAACGGTTTTGATAGATCTTTATTTTTTGCAATTCTTTCTTTTGTGGATGTCATGTATCCTCCGAATATTTTCTCAGAACACTCAATATAACTTTTGAAAAACTATTTTTTTGTGAATGTTTTACTAAGTCGCTTCTATGAAGCTGAAAAATCTATATTGATATTTTTCTCTTCGTTATAAATACTCTGTAAAACATTATTGTGTATGCTTTTAATTTTCCTTGTTAATGTTATATTTACTCTCTTAGTTTTAGAATTATCTAAATTTTAAATTTATGTTTTGATGTCAACTAATTTCATTTGTTCTGAATTTCAGAATTTCAAGCAGCATAATTTCTTTTTCCCGCTAATTTTATTAATAGCCTGTGGTTGCAAATTTCCGCAATTTTCTAATAAGATTTTAATGTGAACCATCTTATTCGCTTGTCTGCGTGTGTTCATGGTTTTCTATTTTTTGATCTTGCTTCGCTATGAATCATACGAGTACGTTTGTGGAAATGAATGTGAAGCGAGAACAAAAAAACAATACAGCTAAAAACCGAAGATCCATGCAAAAACCAAGTTTTGAACCCTCGTGAGGAACTCCGATACCTTTATTTTTCCCTTCAAATAGCATATAGTGTTTGAACGAAAAAGAATTTTTTAACCATAAAGAACAGAAGTTCATGAAAAAAGATTAATTGGGAAATTATTTATTTTTCAGCTTCATAGAAGCGACATCT
>JAOZMQ010000292.1:0-1251 GCA_029934195.1 Candidatus Cloacimonadota bacterium
TCCATTACCAGAAAACTATTAAAAATCAAATATCTTAGATTTCATTATTTTAACTCCAATTTACATAATAAATTTGACAAAGAAACTTTACAAAAATTATAATCATATAAATATTTGTAAACTGAAAAATTATTTTTCTGATAAAATAGTAAATCTTGTATAAGGAGAAAACTTATGTGGTTATGGGATAGTAGAACTCATCAATTCATTGTTTCGGTGGCACTTAATAAATGTTCATCAAAGTTTAGAAATTTTATCCATCTGTATCAAGAATATTTTATTTTTGGTATAGAAGCTCCAGATAGAATATATCGGGATTTTACCAATCATTATTATAATTGTACACCAAATAATCAGAATTATCATTCAGGGAAAATTGTGGATAAAATTGTTTCAAAAATTCATTCCCTGAAAGCTCTTAAACAAGAACCTCAAATGATTGTAATATCAAAAGAAGTACCTCCATTTATTGCGAGTTTATTAAATACTCCAACAAAGAATTTCGTTTATGAACTTGGAGTTTTATTGCACTATTTAAGTGATTTACATCAACCTTTTCATACTGATGGTAAATATCGCTTTGATGATGAAGAAACTATTCATAAAATAATGGAAGCTGATGTTAGAAAACATCTTTCGGATTTCTCATTTGATTTGAAGAGACGGAAAAGAATTTTGGATTACCACGATTTTTTCATGGATAAAATTTTTGAAATAAATGAGTTCTATGATGATTTAGTCAATTTTTATTACAAATCTATTGGGAAAGTGAAACGAGATAGATGGGAAAATTCCTTTCAGATTATTCAAACATGTTTAAATGAAGGTATTCAAAACTGTGCAAATATTATGTTGGAATTTGAAAATATTACTACAATCTACAAAAATGAAATTAAAAGAGAAAAACTCTTACAAAAAATACAATTACAAGTTAATGCTCAAAAAAAATATTCTTTCAGGAAATATCCAACTGGCTCTATCTCCCTTAAATGTAGAAAGTAAGTCTATTCGCTGTAACGAAAGAACTTTCACCAATGATCTTTGAATTATAAATTCAGAACATCCAACTCTATATTCTTTTACTAATTCTATACATAGCACATCGTTACAAAATCTTGTAATCTAATGTTAATCTTTTATGTGATCTAATAATTTAAAACAATTTGCTTTTGCGTTCTTCCTTTTGGGGTTTTGCGAGAAAATAATTTCTTTTTATGCAGAGTAAAATGGGTACATTTTCAAAACGAGTAC
>JAOZMQ010000292.1:1351-4437 GCA_029934195.1 Candidatus Cloacimonadota bacterium
GTACATTTTCAAAACGAGTACGTTTTTGGAGAATGCGTACATTCTGGAAAGAAAATATAAAAAATAGTTTGACAATTGTAGGAATAGAATTTTTTTGTTAGTAGTTACTAACTAATGAGGAGAAATTAATAGTGTTTACTGATAGACAAGAACAAATTATAAAAACAGCAATCAGATTAATTGCCAATAAAGGAATCCAGAATCTTACAACTAAGAATTTAGCAAAAGATATTGGAATCTCAGAACCAGCATTATATCGGCATTTCGACAATAAATTAGAAATATTGAAGGGAACAATAAAATATTTCAAAATTTTAACACAACCTGCATTTAACAAAATGGATGAAGCTGACCAATCTATTCTGCAAATCGAAAACTTCTTTCTTTGTCATCTGAAAATATTCAATAATAATCCTGATTTTGCTAAAGTAATTTTTTCAGAAGCAAATTTTCAAAACGAAGAAATATTACTCAATTTAATCAATACGATGATGAATAAATCACAGCTAAGGTTAAAAACAATTGTAGTTAAAGGTCAGAATTCAAAAGAAGTTAACACAAAGATTAATCCTTTAAATATAACTAGAATAATTATCGGATCAATTAGATTTCTGATAGTTCAATGGACAATGTCCGGAATGATTTTTAATCTTGAAACAGAAGGAAAACAACTTTGGAATGATATAAAAAAAATGATAGTTAATACAAACTAACCAAAAGGAGATATAATGGAAAAATTATTAAACAAAACCTTAAAATTCCCTAAAATAACTCTGTTTATCATATTGATATTTACAATTTTATTTTTTCGGGTGATGAAAAAAAATAGTCGAATGGAAACAGATCTTGATGAATATATGCCACAAGATCATCCGGCATTTGTTTATAGTGATGAGATGGAAAAGGTTTTTGATATCAAAGATGGGATAATTATCGCTATTGAAAATACTAATAATATTTATAATACTGAAACTTTGCAAAAAATCAAAGATTTGACTAAAGCTTTGGGCAAAATGGATGAAATCGAAAAATCGGATGTAACCTCTTTGTACACAGCTGATAACATTATCGGAACAGAAGAGGGAATGGATGTAAAAGCATTCTTTAAAAAAGTTCCCAAAACACCGGAAAAGTTAGCTGAACTACAAAAAAATGTCCGTTCAAATGATATGGTTTTTGGAAGATTAGTTTCGGAAGATGAGACAGTTTCTGTAATTATTGCAGAAATTGAAGATGATGTTTTCACTCAAGAATTTTATAATAAAATCTTAACTTTGGTAAAATCTTTTGAAGGAAACGAAAAATTGTATGTTGCAGGAAGTCCGATTGTAGAAGGAACAATGGCTTTGTTGGGACCAAAAGATATGCAGAAAATGGTTCCGATTGTTCTACTTGTCATTCTGATAGTTTTACTTTTTGTGATGAAAAGCATCAAGAATACATTTTTCACACTTTTGGTGGTTGTGTTCAGTGTTGTCTGGGCATTTGGCTTGATGGCTGCTTTCAAAATTCCGATTTATGCAGTATCTACAATGCTACCGGTAATGCTGATTGCAATCGGTGTTGCGGATGGAATTCATCTTTACAGTCATCTCGATCTTTTCTTACAAAAAAATCCAAATGCAACTCGAAAAGAAGCAGTAAATGATATGATAAAAGGAATGTGGAAACCGGTTGTAATGACTTCTGTAACAACTTCGGTTGGTTTTTTCTCACTTCTAACTTCCGAGATTTTCCCAATAAAATATTTTGGAATGTTTACAGCATTTGGGGTAACTGTTGCAATGTTCTTTTCTTTGCTTATAATTCCTGCATCAATTTTGGTTTTTGGATATACAAAACGCAAACCTGTTAGAGAGGAAAAAGGGGAAAACAAAAATCATTTTGCCTATAAATTTGCAAATGGTGTGATAAAATACAAAACAATTACTCTATTTTTGACGATTGCCATTGTTGCTATCTCATTGTTTGGAATTACAAAAGTTTGGATAAATTCCAGTTTTCTTGATAAATTTGAAAAGGACAGTGATATAGTTCTAACCGATAAATTTATCAATTCTCATTTTGGTGGAACAAGCAAGTTAAATGTAATTCTGGAAGCAGATGAAAAAGGGAAGATAAAATCTCCTGAAGTCCTAAAATTGATGGATAAAATGCAGCAGAAAATTGACGCGGAATTAGTTGTTGTGGGGAATACTTTTTCACTTTCCGATTACCTAAAAAGAATGAATAAAGTGATGCACAGTGATAAAGAAGAATTTGATATTGTTCCTAATTCGCAAGAAATGAATGCTCAATATTTGTTACTTTATGAAATGTCAGGCGATCCCGAAAATCTTTGGAAAGTTGTTGATTACGATTATAAAATTGCAAATATTACCATTCAACTAAAAAGTGATAATTCAAAAGCAATAAATAGTGCCATTGCAGAAGTGGAAAATTTCAGAGATGATTTTACAAAATTAGGTGTGAAAATCAATTATGCAGGTTCAGGATATAAAGCTCTTGTTTTTACCGATCTCATTTTAGAAGGTCAGATCAAAAGTTTGGTGATGTCATTATTTATCATTATTATTCTGCTTTCATTTATGTTCAAGAATATTTGGGCTGGATTAATTGGTGCTGTTCCTATTGTAATTACTGCACTTATCGGTTTTGGTGTGATGGGACTTTTGAATATTCCGCTCAGTACAACAACAGCTCTTATTTCCAGTATTGCCATCGGAATTGGGATAGATTATGCAGTTCATTTTATTGAGCGATACAAAATTTATGCACAAAAAACAGGTGATAAACAAAAAACGATGGAAGGAACAATGCATCATTCCGGGCGAGCAATTATTTTCAATGCAACGGTAGTGATAGCCGGATTTTTGGTATTGTTATTTTCAGTATTTCCGCCAAACAGAAGTCTCGGAGCTTTAGTATCATTGAATATGTTCACGAGTTTTTTGGGAACTGTAACGATTATGTATTTGTTGCTTTATAAAACGAATTTGTTTTTTGGAAAAAATGGGAAATAGATTGAATTGTCAATGTCGCTACTCTGTAGCTGGATTTTCCGGTTCGATGTTACCGAACGCTTA
>JAOZMQ010000293.1 GCA_029934195.1 Candidatus Cloacimonadota bacterium
CAAAGGCAAATTGTTGATTAAATTATTAGGTCACATTAAAATATTAAAAGGAAATTACGAACTATGGCTCTCTTTCACATAAGAGTTAGTCTTTTGGGTTAATATACTTATATGACTTTACAAATTCTCTTTCAGCATATACAATCTCTTATTATGTTGCCTATATCAAAAAGTGTAATCAATCAAGAAAGAAAGTTTATTAGAACTAACTTTCCCTCCGAATTCAGAATTAGAATCACCAAATAACAAATTGTATTTTAGTTTTAGATTCAAATTATCGAAACGGGAATAGCTGAATTCTCCACCAATTAATCGACTGTGATCATTTAAATTGTACAAAAGGAAAATTGATGGAGTAAAGTACAAAATCTCAAACGGTTCAGGATGCGATAGTTTAGAATACAAATAATCTTGCATCAGAAATTGACTTGATAAATTTTCTGATTGGTATTTTTTAACAATGGGTAATAGTGCATGATTATCGGAAATTGCAAAATTAATTGCATCATAAAAATTTGTCATCTGTTTTGCATCTAATCCCGAATCATTATGAAGATATTCCAAAATTATTGTTGTATTCGATGTAAGTAAAATTCTGGTTCCGAATAAGTAATCGTGAGTATCTGCTGTTTTTGCTTCAATAGAAAAATCGGAATTTAAGATGTTTTGTGTAATATCTTTTTCAAAAACATATTCAGTGTGAATTTCCCAATTTGACAAGATATTTCGAGCAAAATCTAATCCGAATCTTTTGAATTTTGAGTCTTCATAAAATATGTAACTATCAAAATCAGTATCTGCAATTAGAAAATAATTATTCAGAATAAAATTGATGTTTTCATCCGAGGAGAAATCTTCATTCATTTTCGTTGTTGAAGGTATTACAATTGTACTGACAGAATAGTTCTGCAAAATTCCTGAAAGGCTTTTTATATAATTAAATTTAGTCATCCAAAATCCTTCCAAACCTGCATCTACATCGTTTAAGTCTTTTTGACGACCAACAAAAGATGTTGGATTCCAAATATATCCTTTTCCCCATTTAACCGATTTCTTGCCGACTTGGAAATCGAAGTTTGTAGAAATAATAGTGTTTAGGAAAGATTCATAAATGCTGAAATTATTTTCAAATTCATTATTTGTATTGTATGAAATTTTATCTTTTACATCTACAGAAAATTTAAATTTATAGATTTCATAACTTCCTTTTAATTGAAGAGATGCAAAATATGAATCTAAAAAATCTTCATCCTCTTTGTTCAAAAAAGACAATTTGTATAAATTTGATGAGTTGTTAAGTAGCGAAAAATCTGATTGAAGCTGCATATTACCAGTAAATTCATAAGGCTTTTTTTCAAATTCTTCAAAATCGAAAGAATAATCTTGAGCGAAAATGAAATTGAAGAAAAGCAAGAAGATAATCAAAAATTTGAAAATTGAAAACCGCAAAGTTATTACTTCCTCAGACCTTTGATTTTATCCATATAATTAAGAGTAAAAACTTCATCATCAATTTTACGAGGAGAGATGTTTGCATAAACCATCACAGCCTTGTAACCTTTATGAAGCGGACTGTCTGTCTCTAAAACAGATGGGCGAACGATGCCATTCCCGAAGTCTTTGATTTCTTTGAAATGAAGTGTTTTTATAAGCATTCCGCTGGCTGTATAACACTCAATTTTGGTGGGAGTTTTGTGCTTTGTGTCCACCCACATTTTTAGCTGATCATAAGCAACGTCAAATGTCTTGGCTTTCAAAGTAAGTAATTTTTCGTTGTTATCATCAGTCATTTCCATCACGTCATATTCAGCTGTATAATCCAATTGCATAATATCCGAGTTATTAAAAATCCCACCAATAACAGATTGCAAACTGGTAATTCTCATCGGTTTCCCAACATTGGGAATATAAAGCCACATATTTTCATCCAACCTCAAAGTTGAACGTCCGACCTCAGATTTTGGAGCAAGAAAAGTTGTTACCATTTTGTCGTTCCCTTTTTTCAGAGCGTACAAAACAAATTCTTTCTCAGTTCCGTTTGGTTCGATATTGATGATCTTTCTTAACGATTCAAATGATTCTGGTGATAAATTTCTATCAATATCTCTTAAAAGTTTGTTTCCGGCATCAATCGGTTCTTCCGAAAATAAAAGGCTGAAACTGCTCATTATTAATGCAATTATTATCAAAGTTTTTATTCTTTTCATTTTTCCCTCCTAATTTTGTCTCAATGCTTCTATCGGTTCAAGTTTAGATGCTTTAAAAGCAGGCTCTAAAACGGCAACAATTGCCACCAAAATTACAATTAGTGCTGTTATTACAATTTGAGAAAATGAGACTTCAGGTTGCAAAAGAATATTACTGTTCCGCCCGAAAGCTACAGTAATGTTGGAAATGTTTACTATGAAAATAGCAATTAGACTTGCTACCACCCCAATAACAGAGCCAAAAACACCAAGAAACAAACCTTCAAAAAGAAACATCCATCTAATCTTGGAAGGAAGAGTTCCCATAGCTGAAATTGCTCCGATCTCTCTCGTTCGTTCATATACTGCCATTATCATCACATTCATAATACTTACTAAAACAATTCCAATCAGAATGACCTTTATGAACATCGACATCATATCTATCATTTTGGCAATATTATAAAAAGGTGATAATTTTTCCCAAGTATGAATTTCAAAAACAGGTTTCCCCTTATTATTCTTTATTATTCCCAATTTCTCGTTAAGGATGGAATTCACTTTTTCCAGATCGTTGAAATCCTTCAATCTTATTGCCACTTCGCTAATTTCAGTTTTATTCATTCGCAGAATAGATTTAGCATCATCAAAATGAATGTAGCCGTATTTTCCTGTTGGACCTACAACGCTTTCCATTATTCCCGATATCTTTAAGGGTTGTCCGTTCACAGAGCCATCGACATTGGTAGCAACTAAAACAATATCATCTCCGATTTTGGAATCAAAACCTTTTGTGATCATCTCAGGCAACAGGATTTCTCCTTTTTTCAGAAATTTTCCTTTCAGTAATCTATCTTCAAGAAGCGGAGAAACTTTGCTCTCCTTGGCGGGAATTATTGCTGAAAATTTTGCACTGGTAGATTCAAGATAATTACTAACCATTCCACCAAGTAAAATCCGATATGTATAGCTTTCTAT
This sequence comes from Candidatus Cloacimonadota bacterium, assembly GCA_029934195.1. Lineage (GTDB taxonomy): Bacteria > Cloacimonadota > Cloacimonadia > Cloacimonadales > JAOZMQ01 > JAOZMQ01. The sequence continues at coordinate 3,165 of JAOZMQ010000293.1, forward strand.
CTCTGGAATTTCATCAAGGATTTTTTCCAATTCTTTTAACTTTTTTGCTTTTATTGTTTTATCCAAAGGTAGGTTATCGAGAGAGCTTACGTATCCTTTGGCGTGAATTTGAATGTGCCCCAACATAGAATCTGTAATTTCACTTATCATAAAGTTTTTGAAAGATCCTGCCGTTGCAGAGAATAACAAAACAGACAATACACCGAAAGCTACAATTCCCATCGTTAGGAAACTTCGTCGTTTTTGACGATAGAGATTTCTGAAAGCGATTTTTATGATGTTTTTCATTTTGCACTCCTTTCTTCACGATTTACGAGAACGCCATCTTCGATTGTATAAGTTATATCGACTTCCTTTACGATTTTCGTATCGTGTGTTGAGAAGATGAAGGTTGTACCAATTTCGCGACTTAATTTTCTCATCAAGCTCATAACTTTGTATGCAGATTCGTGATCGAGATTTGCGGTCGGTTCATCTGCCAAAACAATTTTCGGATCGGTTGTAAGTGCTCTGGCAATAGCAACTCGCTGTTTTTGTCCACCTGAAATTTGATTGATTAATTTATCTTTCTGGTCCAGCATTCCGACTGCATCTAATAGCGAAAGAACTTTTTCTTTTCTCTCTTTTGGTGGAATTAATTTTACCATAATCAGCGGATATTCCACATTTTCATAAACTGTAAGTACGGGTATCAGATTGAAATTCTGAAAAATAAATCCCAAATGTTCTCCTCTGAATTTTGCTCGTTCTACATAATTTAATTTTGAAATATCTGTACCGATTACTTTCAATGTTCCTGAGGTTGGTTTGTCAAGAACACCAAAAAGATTCAGCATTGTTGTTTTGCCACTGCCTGACGGACCGATAAATGATATAAATTGGGAGTTGGAGATTTCCACTGAGACATTGTTCAATGCTTTAATTTCCACTTCTCCCATTTTATAGATTTTAGATATACCTTTACAAGATATTAAGGACATAAATCCTCCTGTTTTTCATTTTTACTTTCAATAATATAGACAATTTTTTATATAAAAGCCTGCACTATTTTTTTGAGACGCAAAATAAAAAACAAGCATCAAACCGTACGTGCAGTGTTCACACAAATAGTTTTCCAATAAATTTCTTCTTTAGCTTTCACAAGTGTCAAGTAAAATTTCTCTATGCCTGTGCCATTTAAATAGAACTTGAACGAAAACTAACTTTTCCTAAATTTTCTTTTTTTGTCGCTACTCTGTAG
>JAOZMQ010000294.1 GCA_029934195.1 Candidatus Cloacimonadota bacterium
AATGATGTAAAAAGTGGAGAGATATTGAAAAATTAAAACTCATATCCAATACTAATATGTGCTTTTAACTCTCTATTTCCTCTTTCTTTTAATAGTGAAAGTTCAACAGGTCCTATATCTGTCAGAACACCAAAAGTTGATGCAACTCCATATAAAAGATCATCGTATATAAATAAATCTGAATATTCGGAGCTAACTTTTCCAATATTTCCTTTCAAAGTAATGAAATAATTGTCTATAAATTCATATCTAATTCCTGTGGCTAAAACAAAGGCATTTTCACCTGAAATTTCCATAAATCTTTTCCCTGCAAATGGATAAACATTGTATTTTTGGATTCCATATCCGCCAAGATAAAAATTATGTAAAATTGGTGGTGTTTCACCAAACGATGCTCCGGAAAAGGTGTTAAAAAGAAATTTTATTTTAGGAGTAAGAGTAATTACTCGTTTTAAGCTTGCAGATATAATTTGATATTGTTCGTGAATTAAGTTATGAGTTATACTTTCAAAAGCAGATTTTATTTCAATATGCACTTGTGAACCACGAGTAGGAAAGGCAGTTCTATCAAAAGAATCTCTATCTATAAAAGCAAAAAGGTCTAATAAACCATGTTCCACTTTATCATTTGAACTAATTTTACCTTTGATAAAATACTTTTGTGGTTCAAGACCACCACCAATAGCATAAGAATTGAATAAAACCATTTCTAAACTAAAGCGTGCTACATAATTTTTAAAATCTAAACTTGAGTTGGTTTCCCCTTCTGAATCATATGTAAATATATTAAAATTCTGAAAAATGAATTCTGAATCAAGACCAAACTTAAAGACACCACTCGTAAAAATTCGATATTTTGCTTTAAACTCGGGATTCTCACTAAGTTTTGCTTCAAAAGAAAAAGTAGAATTTTCTAACAGAAAATTCTTATAGGTTGTACTTAAATATACTGAAGCCTTTTGGTCTGAATCATAATGACCTCCAATTTGAAAATAATCTGAAATTTGTTCCTTTACTTTAATTAATAATGTATAATGTCCATTTTCCGGTATCAGATAATAGTTTACAGATTCAAAAAAACGGCTTGCATAAACACGACGAATACCTCTTTCAATTTTTTTAAGAGAAACAACTTTGTTTTCTTTTATTTGTAAATACCCTAACACAAGTTTTTTTGAAACATCATGTAATCCTTCTATTGTAATTTTTTTTATGGAAAAATGATCCTTAACAATAATTTCTTTTCTCAGTGTATCCTTTAGAATAAAACCTTTTTTAGATAGAAATTTTTTAATTTCCGGGAGTTGTTTTATTGTAGCTTGTTCCCCTCTCGAAATTAAAGAATCAACTGCATCAAAACTAATAGAATTGAACCCTTTCATATCTGGTGTTATAAGAATATCACATAACTTTTTTTGTTCTTCAGTTGAGGAAACCCCCATAAATGCGACTGTTTGATTGATTACATTTATTAGGTTATTTAGCTCATTTCTTTTAAAGAGAGGTTGACCAACATCAACAGCAATGACAATATCAGCACCCATTTCTAAAATATCTGTTACAGGAAGATTTCTTACTATTCCGCCATCAATTAAAAGTTTTCCATCTAAATCCATCGGTTTTAAAATTGATGGAATCGACATTGTGGCTCTCAAAGATTCAGATAAAAAACCGGAATTCATTACAACAGCTTCACCAGTTTCGAGATTTGTACTGATACAAGCAAATGGGATTTCAAGTTTTGAATAATCGTGAATATTGTGGAATGGAATACTTAATCGATTTAAAACCATTGAGAGAGATTGACCAGTGATTAAGCCAGTTGGTAAGGTAATTTTGAACTTATCAATTGGAAACGAAGTAATATATTTATCAGCATTTCTTTTTTCTTCTATAGAAAGACTTCTTCTATTTATTTGTTCACGTAAAGTTTTTTTCCAATCATTAGCCTTAATTTTTTTTTCAAGCCATTTGGCATTATATCCACAAGCATAAAATCCGCCGACTACCGCTCCCATGCTGGTTCCGGTAATATAATCAGGAATTATTCCTTCTTTTTCAAGGATTTTAATTACTCCAATGTGAGCAAAACCCTTAGCTCCACCACCACTTAAAACAAGTCCAAGTTTTGGAACTTTTTGTTTTTCTTCGGATTGTAAAGTAATTACAAAAAATATCATTGATAAAAATATAATTATTCTATTTTGTTTCATCTATTTCCCATTAAGATTTTCAATAATTTGCTCATAATTTCAGTGGCTTTTCCTTTAAGAAAAATATCTGTTATAGTATTTGTATAATTTGAGGGTTGAATGTTTACTTCAATTATTTTTACATTATTCTTTTTAGCTTCATAAGGGATAATTGAAGCAGGAAATATTTCTCCGGTTGTTCCGATAAGAAGAAAAATATCTGCAAGTTTAGTTTCAGCAAAGGATTTATCACCAGCTATTTCAGGTATTGGTTCTCCGAAAAATACAAAATCAGGTTTGAGAATCGTTTTGCATTTTTTGCACTTTGGCGGTAAATTAGATAAATCAATATTTTTGGCAGGATATTTTTTTTTACATTTTGAACAAATTAAGTTTCGAGAAGTTCCATGAAATTCCCAAACATTTTTACTTCCAGCTTGTTGATGAAGGTTATCTATGTTTTGAGTAATAATAGCGTCTAAATACCCTAATTCTTCCATTTTAGAAAGAGAAAGATGTGCTGTATTTGGTTTAGCTTTCCCAAAAAAATCATAAAAAATTTCTTTAATAAACTTCCATGATTTCAATGGATTTTGATGAAAATAATCTATATCTAAGAAAATGGGATCGAATTTATTCCATAATCCATTTTTACCTCGAAATGGAGGAATCCCGCTTTCTACAGAAATTCCTGCTCCTGTAAAAGCTGTTATATGTTTAGCATTTCTGATTAATTCAGCTGCTTTTTCAATCATTAAAATTCCTTAAAAACTCTTGCTAAGGATTTTCCCGGAGCTTGAATATCCAAATCTAAGAAATAACCAAAAGGAGTTTGGTAAACATTATAACCGGATTTTTCTAATCTTTCTAATGCTCGACCAAACATATTTTTAGTTATGTTTTCATCTGCTTTACTCATTGATAAATGTGCGAACGAATGTAATACAATGTTATTTGTACCATTTTTTTTTGCAGCCCATTTTAGATTTTTTATCATCTTTGTTTCAATTTTGGTTATTTCTTCTTCATCTTTTTGTTCTGCTTGAATAAATCCCACAATTGCATCTTTAATGTTTTTTTCTTCATCAATTTCTTCAACAGAATCTAAATTTTTGACTCTGGTTTTATAGCCAAATTTCTCAGTATAGATCATTAATAATCGCATATAATCTTCCTTATATTTTTTTTACTGCTTTCAATAAACGAAGGTGGTTTCTTAGAAAGAATCGCTCTTTAAATTCAATAAATCCAAATTCCGTCAAGATTTTTTTCCAATCTCGTTCGACATATTCAAAAGCATACTTACACTCGATTATTTGGAAAGGAATACGAAAATAAAGTGGTGTTTCGTTGATAACAAATTCATTGAAATCAAGTATAATAAATTCGCCACCTTCTTTTAAGGCATTGAAAGCATTACTTATTATATTCTTTTGTATCTCGAAAGGAAAACCGTGAAAAACAAAAGAGATAAAAACTTTATCATATTTTTTTTCAAGTACAAAAGGTTGATCAATTCTTTGATTTTTTATCTCGATATTCTTGATTTTTTTTGTCTTATTATAAAACTGAGCAATCATCAATTCAGAAATTTCTAAACCAAGAATTTCACCTTTTTTAGAAAGATATTTTTGCATAAGCAAGGAATTTCTACCTGTACCTGCACCGAAATCAAGAATCTTATCATCCGGTTTGATTTCCATTAAATTGATAGCTTTCTTGATAAAAGAAGTATATTTTCCAAATGAAGCATAATTTAGTAAACTATCATAAAATTTTGCAACAAAACCTTGAATTTCTACTTTTGACTCTGGATAAAATTTTCTCATTTTAATTTCCTTTGAATTTTATCCAAGTAGTTTTATAAATTGATTTTTCTCTGTCAATATTTAAAATAATTCAAAATAGTTTTCGGCTCTTTGCATAATTTTTTTATCTTTTATAATTCAGAACTCATGACCTCATCGTTTTTAAAATTGTCTCTTGATTGATTTCTCGTGACACGAAAGAATGATGAATTTTAATTTCTCTTCTCCAGAATCGTACTCGTTTAAATCGTACTCGTTTAAAACGTACTCGTTTAAAATGTACTCATTTAAAATGTACTCATTTTCCTTTACGTAAAAAGAAATTATTTTTTCGCAAACTCGCAAAGGCAAATTGTTGATTAAATTATTAGGTCACATTAAAATCTTAAAAGGGAATCAC
>JAOZMQ010000295.1 GCA_029934195.1 Candidatus Cloacimonadota bacterium
TCTATAATTATTTATTCTGCAATTATTGATACAAAAATGCAGATTAATAACAATGGAATTATTGATGAAAACATTTTTAAGAATATTACTGAATGGTTATCAATTATTGATATTGATTCAATAACAAAAAAAGAAATCTCCCCTTTGATATATTGTTCTGATAGGACGATTATTGGAGTAATTAATAAAATTTCAATTAATAAACAAACAAAATATGTACTTGCAATATGGGATTTGAACCAAATTATTGAAAGAACTTTCTCTAATATTGGCTTTATTAACAATAAATCTCTTCATATTATTGATGAGAATGGTTTGATAATGTACAATAATTCTGAAAAAAATTCTATTGGAAAATCAATTCATGAAATTCATTTTAATCATCCGGAATTATATAAAGCAAATAAACAAATCTTGAATGAAGAAAATGGGCAAACGACCTATAATAATTCAAATATCACAGGGGAAAAAATTGTTAATAATCTTCTTACTTGGAACTCTTTCCCAATTAATAATAAAAAGGTCATTGTCGTAATATCCTCTGTTTTGTCCCCTAAGATGCCCTTTTCTCCATCTTTGAAAAGAAATACTTTGTTTCTTTTTATACTATTTTGTTTTATTCTTGTAATATTTTATCTGCAATACTTGTTTCAAAAAAGATTACACAAAAAACTTATTAGTAATGTAAAGATTCAATCAAACTTTAGAGAAATGAAGTTGTTAGAGACAAATGAGAGATTGAAAAATACATTTGAGAGTATTGGAAATGCTGTCTTCATAGTTGACCTCACGGGTAAACTTATCATGATGAACTCTGTTGCTCAAAAAATTACTGGAATTATGTTTGACAAGAAGAGAGTAGATTTCATTGAAGATATTCTTCATTTGGAAACTAAAGAGAATCAAAATTACATAAATACTTGCCTTACAGATCTTAGAGAAAATAAGGGAACAATTGAATTTCCAGATGAAACAAAGTTGATTTCACAGGATAATAAAGAATATTATATTTCAGGAAATGCAACAACAATATTGAGGAAAAATGGAGATATTTATCAATACCTGTTTATCCTTAAAGATATTACAAATAGATTCCAAATAAAATTAAAACTATCAAAAAATATTGAGATTTATGAAAAGATATTTGAAACTATTGCTACTGCAACAATCATAATCAATGTTCAGAATAATAAAATTGAAAAGATCAATCCTGAATTTGAAAAATTAACAAATTTTAATAAAACCGAAGTTGAAAATAAACTATTGTGGCAAAGCTTCATAAAACAAGAAAGTACGAATCGTCTCAAAGAGTATTTTGAAAAATGTGATACAGAGGAATTTTCTTCCTCAGGTATAGAAATTGAATTAATTACCAGATATAATAATATCAAATCAGTTCTTTTATTTGCAAGTTATATTGATGAAAAAGATAAAATGGTTGTCTCTATTCTTGATATAACATCGATAAAAAATGCAGAAAAAAAATTGATAAATAGTGAGAAACAATACCGTCTTTTAGCTGAAAATAGTCCTGACGTTTTTTGGATGATGACCCCGGAATTTAAGCTTAAATATGTTAGCCCTTCCATTTATAATCTTACCGGATACACACCGGATGAATGCTATACTCTTGGGCGACAACAGTTTTATACACAAGAATCACTAAATATACTCACGATGGAAGTTTCTGAAATAATCTTGGCGTTTAAGCAAAAGAAGATATCACAATTAAGGAATGAAATCCCAATAGAAATTGAATTGGTTCACAAAAATGGTAATTTAATTGATGTTGAACTTGTTATTGGACCAACTTATGATGAAAGAAATCAGATTGTTGTTGGGTTTCAAGGAACAATTAGAGATATTACAGAAAGAAAAAGAACATTGCAGAGTTTTAAAATTATGTACAATATTGCAAATGCAGTCAATACAACAAATGATATTTTTGAATTGTATCGATTTATTAGTAATGAACTCAAAGCACTTATAGATACAAAAAATTTTATTATCGGATTATATGATGAAGCCACAAACATAATTTCATTACCTTTTATGAAAGATGAAAAAGATCAATTTGAATATATTCAAGCAGATAATACAATGAGTAATCTTGTAATAAAAAACCAAAGATCTTATCTTCTCACAGAAAAAGAAATTTCTTCATTGATAGAGGAAGAAAACTTAGATTCTTTTGGTACAATAAGTAAAACTTGGATGGGAGTTCCTTTAATAACAGAAGGGGAAGTGATTGGTTTAGTGGTTATTCAAGATTATGAGAATAATAATGCTTATTCGGATCATGATTTACAACTAATGGAATTTATCTCAAAACAAGTAGCAATTTCTATTCAGAGGAAAAAAGCTCAAGAAAAATTATTATTAAGTGAAGATAAATTTAGAACAATTGCAGAAAATTTACCCGGAATTATTTTTATGTACGATATTCATGCTGATGGTCATAGAGAATCTGTTTATACAGGACCAGGATTAGAAAAAATACTTGGTAAAAAAGTTGCTGAAAAATTCTATCATAATACCGAAGGATTTTTTAAATTGATTCCAGAAAAGGATAAGGCTAAATTACTAAATAAATCTCTTGAAGCAAAAAATAACGGAGGTAACTTAGATATTGAATATCAGATTAAAATTAGTAATGATGATGTTCGTTGGGTTAGATCAATTAGCAGTACTAAGAAATTAGCTAATGGTTCTTTACGTGTTTTAGGATTACTTTTTGATGTAACAGAACAAGTGCATAGACAGCGTGATTTGAAGCGAAGTGAAGCAAAAGCAAGGGTTTTAGTAGATGCAGCATCAGATGGAATTTTTATTTGTACAAAAAGCAATAAGATTGTAGAAGCAAATAGAACAGCTTCTGAAATGTTTGATTTTTCCATATTTGAGCTTGAAAAGATGCATTTTCATGAATTAATTATTCCAACTCAAATAGAAGAATTTGAGTTATTTCTTAGAAACAATAAAAATCAACAAATTGGCAAAGAAATTATTTGTCTAAAGAATAATGGTATTTCTTTTCACACGGAAATTATTGTAAGAATGTCTTCTATTGGGGATGAAGAATTTTTATTAGTTTATGTAAGAGATATTACAGAACGAAAGAAATTTGAAACAAAACTAATTGAAGCCCAAAAAATGGACTCAATTGGGAATCTTGCTGGAGGAGTTGCTCACGATTTTAATAATATGTTGGGTGGAATAACAGGTTATGCTTCTTTACTTTTAAAGATGGAAGATGATAAAAAGAAAGTTAAATACATAAATGGAATCATCAAAGCCGTAGATCGTTCAGCTGAACTAACACAAAAATTATTAGCATTTGGAAGACGTGGCAAAAATCTTGCAAAAGCTGTTAATGTAAATACAATTATTCGGGAGGTTGTTGATATTCTCTCGCATAGTATTGATAAAAGTATTAAGGTGAATCTTAACCTTGCAAATGACCTTTATAGTATTGATGCTGATCCGGCACAAATAAATCAAATATTAATGAATCTTTGTGTTAATGCAGCAGAATCAATAATTGGTGATGGGGAAATCACAGTATCTACTGAAAATTTTAGAGTTAATAAAAAATTTACTTCTGCTTTTAATGAATATAATCGGGGTGATTATATAAAAATTGTTGTTTCTGATAGTGGTTGTGGAATGTCACAAGAGATTATAAATCATATTTTTGAGCCTTTCTTTACAACAAAAAAAGATGGGGAAGTCAAAGGAACAGGTTTAGGTTTGGCAACAGTTTATGGAATTACAAAAAATCATCAAGGACTTCTTGAATTGAAATCTAAAGTTGGAGTTGGCACAAGTTTTATCCTTTATTTTCTAAAAGGTAAAAAAGTGATTTTTTCCGAAGAAGAAAAGGAAACTGAAATTGTTCATTATGGAAATAAAACTATTTTGGTTGTAGATGACGAAGAAATTATTCGTTCAATGATACAAGAAATGGTCGAAATGTTAGATTATAATGTTCTCGTAGCTGAAAATGGAATCAAAGCTATAGAACTCTACAAAGAGAAATTATCAGAAATTGATGCTGTAATTCTTGATATGAAAATGCCTGAAATGAATGGTAGAGAAGCATATATTAAAATGAAAGAAATTAATCCTTCTATCAAAGCAATTCTTGCTACTGGATATGGAAAAAATGAAGAAGCTCAGGAAATTTTGGATCTTGGTATTAATGATATTCTTTCCAAACCATTTAAAATTGCGGATATTAATAAAAAACTCTCAGATTTGTTTCAGGAGTAAAATTAATGATTAAAATTAAGATGATACTGCTAAATAGTATCTGAACGGAAAGGAATTTTTTAACCATGAAGAACAGAAGTTCATGAAGA
>JAOZMQ010000296.1 GCA_029934195.1 Candidatus Cloacimonadota bacterium
ACTCATTTAAAGTGACTTTCTTGCTTTTGAGAAAATATCCTCTCTAATTAGTCAATCAGGCTGATTGACCTACAATGGTGGGAGTTTTTTCTGAAGGTAAAACAACTGACTATTTTTTACTTTTCTCTTTTGGTTCAATAAAGCCATTAATTACATTAATAATCCAAAAAAAAGTACTAAAAAAAGCAATATACAAAATCAAGCTACCAAACAATCGTAAATTAATCATTTCAGGCACTAATTTGATGTCCATAATTCCTCCGAAAATTATTGAAAATAAATGAAAAGGTTAATTCTTATCAATTCACAATATTAGAAATATGCGATTGATGATAGTGTCAAATAAAAAAATATAATCATAAAAATTCTAATGGTTAGAAAATGAATTTTGCATAAAAATAGGCAATTGATTCATCAAGAACAGAACGAAATCCTCCGCTATATTTCCACCATTTTTTTGAATCATAACTTCTATCTTGTACAGAAATAATTCCTACAAGAAAATCCTTTCCGAATGCTTTTTGAAATAGAAATCTACTTCTTCGTGAATGAACTGAAAGAGAAACAAGATCAATTTTCAAGTCATTTTTCTTTTCTTGTTCCATCCATTTCTTCAAAGCAATTGCTGATTCATAAGTACGATCTCTAATTACAAAAGGTGCCGGTACAGAGATTAAAAATTCTTGCTTAAAACCTGCTTCTAACAGAATTGCTTCTGCTAATTCCGCACTTGTTTTATATCGACTCAAATGATATCCTTTTGTCAAAGGTCCACCAGTTGTTATTAATAATTTGTAATTTCCTTCTCGAAATATTTGTATTCCTTTTTCAAGAGCATAATCTGGTAACCAGCCTTCCAAAACCAGAATATCGGCACCAACCTGCTTGTTTTGAGACAGAAAATAATGTAACTTCATTTTAACAAAAATTCCTAAACCAACTAAGAGAATTATTACTATAACAATTATTTTTAGACATATATTTTTGATAACTTTGTCCCCATTTATTTAAATTTCAGTGTTTTTCTGAGACAAATGGTGAAAGATTTCACTATAAAAAAAGTTAAAAATCCCAAATATTGAGATTCAAATTTATTTTATTATTTGCATCAAAAACAATTCCTTCTTTTTCAAGGATTGATTTTTGTAATTCAAAGCCGTATCCCTTTTTCAAAGAAATTTTCCCTTGACTGTTTACAACTCGAAACCATGGTAAATTTTCTTTTTCTGAACACGAATGAAGAATTCTGGAAACTTGTCTCGCTCCTTTGATATTTCCACAATCTTTGGCTATTTTTCCATAGGTCGAGATTTTACCTTGCGGAATATTTTTTATATATTCTATAACATTTTCAGTAAAAATTGTCTGCATATCTTTTCTCCATTCATGATTTTTTCAATGAATATTTACTTCAGATAATTGTCAATTCACAATTTAAAAATTACGCATACCCTATTTTTATTATACAAATCTGACTTTGAGTTGTAAACTATTATGATAATGATCTTTGAATTTCACTTTTCTGTATAGCGATACCCCTTGCTCTTGATTTTACCCGAAACAAACTTTTTTCAGGTGTTCTGAAATTATCAAAACGAGTACGTTTTTCAAGATGATAGGAAATTAACCCTGTCTATCTTGTAAATCCGGTCAGCCCTGATTCTGACATAGAATTTCATTAGTCATTTATCATTTTACATTTTTAACTTTTATTTTTTTTGTACCCTAATTTAAATTTCAAATTTAATTGTTGACAGTTTTTGAGTCTTTCAATTTAAAAAAAAAATATAAAAAATTAATGAGGTTGAGATGACAAATAATATTGTAGAATATTTTATTTCTCTTATCAAAATAGATAGTGAATCAAAAAATGAGAAGACATTTGCAGAGAAAATAGCAGAAGATTTAAAAAAATTAGGGGCTAAAGTAGATTTTGATAATGCTCATAAAAATACGGGAGGAAATTGTGGAAACTTATATGCATATTTCCCCGGAAAGATTGACAAAGAACCACTACTTTTTTGTGCACACCTTGATACCGTTAAGCCCGGAAATGGAATAAATCCAATAATAAAAGATGGATTAATTATTACAGACGGAACAACGATTCTTGGCTCTGACGATAAATCTGGAATTGCCGAAATTATTTGGGCGATAAAAGATTTGAAGGAAAATAATGTTGAGCATGCACCAATTGAAATTCTATTTACAATATCAGAAGAAATTGGTTTACTCGGTGCAAAAAATACAGAGTTTCATCGCTTAAAATCTAAAATGGGATTTGCTCTTGATTCTCATCATGTTGGTGAATTTATGACAGGAGCACCTTCACAAAATACTCTTTCAATCACAATTTACGGAAAAGAAGCTCATGCCGGTGTTGCACCTGAAGAAGGAATTAATGCCATTAAGGTTGTTGCTGATGCCATCTCTTCAATGAAAATTGGTAGAATTGATGAGGAAACTACTTGCAATATTGGAATTATCAGCGGAGGAGTTGCTACAAATATCGTACCAAATAAGGTTACTCTCGAAGGAGAAGTTAGAAGCCACAATCCAGAAAAATTACAGAAAGTTACAAATGATATTGTTCGAGCTTTTGAAGAGGCTGTTGCTTCTTATAAAGTTGGAGAATATTCAGCAAAAGCAGATATAAAAGTCGATCTTGAGTATCATTCTTTCTTTATAGATGATAGCGAAGAAATAGTCAAATTAGCTGTTGAAGCTTCTACAAAAGTCGGTTTGAAACCTGCAACTTTTAAAGGTGGTGGCGGAAGTGATGCCAATATTATAAATCCTCATGGTTTGAAAATGATTGTCGGAGGAACCGGAATGGATAAAGTGCATACGGTGAACGAACAAATCGAAATTAGAGAATTGGAAAACGGATACCGATGGGTTAAAGAAGTGATTTTATTACATTCTGCAAGATAAATTCATGCAAAAAGAACAACTAAAAATAGCCATTATCGGGTATGGAAATATGGGGCGATTGATAACTTCTATTGCTCCTTCTCTTGGAATTCAAGTTGTATCAATAATTGATCCTTTTGTTAAAGATATCGAAGGAGTAGAATCTTCAATCTCAGCAAAAACTTTGAAAGATGCTGATGTTTGTATAGATTTTTCAATTCCGGATGTTGTTGTTTCTAATATTGAAAAAATTTCAAATCTTGGGAAAAATATAGTTATTGGGACTACAAATTGGAAGAACAAAATTAATTATATCGAAAAGATCACCAAAGAAAAGAAGATTGGTATTATTTATGGATCAAATTTCTCGGTGGGAATGAATGCTTTTTTTTCTATCATACGAGATGCTTCTAAATTAATTAATCATCTTGATGAATATGATTTGTTTGGATATGAGATGCACCATAATCGTAAAATTGATAGTCCATCTGGTACAGCAAAATCTCTTTCTAGAATAATTATTGATGAAATTGATAGAAAAAATAATGAAATTTTTGATAGATTAAATCGTAAAATTGAGAAGAATGAATTTCATTTTGCGAGTATTAGAAGTGGTAATATCCCCGGAACTCATGTCATTGGATTTGATTCTTTTGCAGATACTATTGAGCTAAAACATACAGCTCGTAACCGAGAAGGTTTTGCTCGTGGTGCTTTAAAAGCAGCTCATTGGATTTCTCATAAAGAGGGATTATTTGATTTTCAGGATATTTTTAAAGAAATGATTTTTTCAAGAAAAGAGGACAATTAATGGAACTAAAATTTTCTAAAATTCATGCTCAAGGAAACGATTATATTTATTTTGATTTACGGAAAATTGGATTATTGAATCTGGATTTTGAAAAAATTGCAATTGAATTATCTAAATCCCATTTTGGGATTGGAAGTGATGGAATTGTGTTGATCATTAAATCTGATATTGCAGATGCCAAAATGAGAATTTTTAATAAAGATGGTTCTGAAGCAAATATGTGTGGCTCTGCATTAAGATCAATTATTGCATATCTTGATAATTTGAATTCACGAGAAGAACGGAAATTTATTATTGATACAAATTCCGGTTTGAAAAAAGGAGAAGTTTCCGGTAAATTTCCAATTCCAAATGTTAGAGTCAATATGGGTCAACCTAAATTGATAACTACAGAAAATTCTGAATTACTTACAATAAACTCATTTCAAGGTCATAGAGTGGATGTTGGAAATCCTCATTTTGTTTGCTATGTCAAAGATTTTTTTGAAGACGAATTTAAAAGTTACGGTGCATTAATGGAAAATAACTCGGCATTTAGTACAGATTTTCAAACAGGCTCCAATATTGAATTTGTAAAGAAAATATCTATTGAAGAAATAAAAATGTATGTTTGGGA
>JAOZMQ010000027.1:0-12123 GCA_029934195.1 Candidatus Cloacimonadota bacterium
AGTCCCTGCAAAAACTGAGTTTTTGAGCTATCACGAGGAATAAAACGAGTACGTTTTTCCGGTCTTTTTTGAACTTTTCCTTTCCCGAAAACTGGGGTCATTCTTAAATCTATGAGGTCAGTTGTTCTGAAATTGTCCTCTTTCTTAGTTTTTCTTCCAATACCGAGAAAATCTTTTTTCACAACTATTTCTTTTTTAAAAAATGAAGGATTATTTCCTATGTTTTAACCTATCTACTTAAAATGTTTTGCCCTCGCTTCACATTCATTTTCATTCATTGCGAAGCAAGTTCAAAAAGACCGAAGAACAATAAAAGTCCTTCAGACTAAAATTAATCTGCAGGATTTTCATTGTTTTAGAGATAGGTTTTAACCTATCTACTTAAAATGTTTTGCCCTCGCTTCACATTCATTTTCATTCATTGCGAAGCAAGTTCAAAAAGACCGAAGAACAATAAAAGTCCTTCAGACTAAAATTAATCTGCAGGATTTTCAATGTTTCATAGATAGGTTAACTTATCTACTTCTCTATCTCTTTTTCTGACAATTACTATTACGGACTCGCAGAAAGTCTGTCATCAATAGCCATTTAACATAAATCACTAAGAAATAAGAAACTTCACTTGACTGAAAAAACAAGTTAAAAACTCTGAATCTATGAAGAAAATCAATTTAGTTATAGATATAGGAAATACTCATATAGTAGTTGGAATTTATACAGAAGGAAATCTTTTCCATTCATGGAGATTGAGGACAGATAAAGAAAGTACAGAAGATGAATATTTTGCAATCCTGAGAATCTTATTCAGTGAAGAGAAAATTTCATTTAATGATTTTAATATTTGTGCATTAGCATCAGTTGTGCCTGCATTAACGCAAGTTTTCGCTCATTTGATAGTGAAATATTTTGATTGTAAAATAGAGATAATCACAGGGAATTCAAATTTGGGATTAACATTTCCAATGGCAAATCCAAATTATATCGGTGCAGATTTAATTGTAAATGCTTTTGCAGCTTGGAAAAAATATAAAACCAATTGTCTTATTTGTGATTTTGGTACAGCAACAACAATTCAATTAGTTGGAGCTGATGGCTATTTTTATGGAGTCAGTATTTCTCCTGGAGTTAGAACTTCAGCAAATAGTTTATTCAATATTGCTTCTTTACTTTCCAATATTGGCTTACAAACACCGGATAAAATTTTAGGAACTAATACCAAAAGTGCGTTACAATCAGGTATTGTTTTAGGAAATGCGTTCATGGTTGATGGTATTATAAAAAAAATCAGACAAGACTATAAACATCTCGAAGACATAAAAACAATTGCTACAGGTGGAATTGCAAAATTAATCTGTGAAAGCACAAAAGAAATTGAAATTGTAGATAAAACATTAACTCTTGATGGATTACAACTAATCTGTGAAAGGCTAAAATAATATATGGAAAAGAAGTTTCTACTGCTTGTTTTTGCACTTACAATTTTGTTGTGTAATGCAGAAATAATTGATCACAACTATTATCTGAACACTTATTACCCGATTATAAATAATAAAATTGATGTTCTTAAACAACCGAAAGGATATAGTTTTAAAGGACGTAATCTTCCTTTTTTTAATTCTAATAAAATTACTATAAATGAAGAAATTGATTTTGAAAATGAAATTGTAATCATTAAAGCAAAATATGGGCAAATTAATCTTTCTATTGAAACCATTATTCCGTTTGATAATTATATAAATAATATCTTCAAAAAAGTTTTCTATGAAAAGTTGTATTCTGTTACAAAAGAATTTCTTACAAACAAAGAAAGATCTTCCGGTGAAGGATTTTTCTCAAAAGAATATACAATTCCATTACCCAAAATGGCTCTTCCTAAATCCGTAAGAAAATTTATGGGGAATAAAGCAGCGAGAATTAGAATTGATGGCTCTCAAAAACTAACAATCTCGGGGATCTCATCTGTTTTCCCACATCAAGAAGTTAGTGAAGGAAAAAGTAATTCCAGTTTTAGTCCCGAAATGTTGCAGGAATTAAATCTCACTCTCAACGGAACTATCGGAGACAGAATTCATGTTGTTGTTGTGCATCATTCTGGAACAGAAACATCCGGTTTAGATGATCCCAACAATATTATTATTTCTTATGAAGGTAAAGAAGATGAAATTATTCAAACTATCGAAGGAGGTAACACTTCTTTAAGTGTTAGTGGCACAAAATCAAAAACAGTTTCTCTTGCTTCTTCGAGTGGCTTGTTTGGAGTGAAAACAGATTTGAAATTTGGGGATTTAGAAGTTACTGCTCTTATTGGTAAAGAAGAATCTCAGAGAAATAAAATTTCAATTAATCAGGGTGGTGAGACTGATTCTACCGATGTAAATGCAAGAAATTATAAAAAATTGCAGTATTTCACAATTGAAGATCCACGACAATTATTTGTTCTTGATACAGCCGTGCAAGATAGTTCTATGAAAATTTCTACGGATGCAAATGGTGCATGGTTTGTAAATAATTCTCTTCTACCAATAGGAAATGTGATTGTCTTCCTTGATGATGGAATTGATACCAATAATAGTACTTCTATTATTGGATTTGAAGAAGGTGATAATTCTAAACAATTTGATTTTGACAGATTAACAGAAACAGATGACTATTTAATTGATCTTGATTTGGGTATAATTAGTTTTATCTCACAAATTTCCGATAATTCCACTGTTGGAATAATTTATCAAACTGCAACACAAAATTTTGGAAGTGAATCTCAAAATTCTTTAGAAGTTAAAATTATTAAGAGAAAACAATCCAATCCGCAACACGATACATGGTTTTATGAATTAAGAAATATTTATTCAATGGGCGGAACAAATTATGAGGAAGAAAGTTTCAAAATTGAAGTTTATCGTAACAATAATAACACTCAAGAAACTTTTGATGATAACGGAATAATCTATAACGATTATCTTGGATTTTCTGATGATACTGCAAACGATAATGCAGTTGATCGTCAAAAAGGGATAATTATTTTTCCATATTTACAACCTTTTTATGAATTAGATGTACGATCAATATATGAAAATAGTGGTGCGAGTGCTGATGAACAACAGATATATATTAAAATTATCGGTAAAGGCGGTGGGGATTCCATTAATCTAAAAAGTATGAATATTCTGCGTGGAAGTGTGCATGTAAAAACTGTCGATGGAGATAAATTGGAAGAAGGAGTCGATTATTCAGTTGATTATGATTTTGGAAACATCAATCTAATTTCCTTCAAAGCAAAAAACAGTAAACTTGAAATTGATTTTGAAAATATCCCACTTTTTGCAATTGAATCGAAGACGATGATGGCGGTTCGTGCTGATATGAGTTTCAATGATTATACTCGAGTTGGTGGAACATTTATTTATCATTCGGAAACTGTTGCAGACCAAAGACCAAAAATCGGAAGTGAAAATAAAATTCAAATTCTTGGTGAAATGGATGGAGAAATTAAATTCAATCCTCCTTTCATGACTAAAATGATTGATTTTTTACCTTTTATTGAAACAGATAGAGAATCAGAATTATCAATTTCCGGTGAAATAGCAATGAATGTTCCCAAAATTTTTGGAGATCCGGACAAGAAAGATGATCCGGAAGCGTATTTCGATGATATGGAAGCAGTTGTAAATTCAAATAATCTTGGAATTAGTCGGCCAACATGGTTTCATTCCAGTAAACCGGCAGATATAGATTTTTCTAAAGCAGATATTTTCTGGTACAATCCGACAGATAAAAAAGCCAATCAAGTTTATGATTCTGATCAATTAACAGATGATGAAAAAGATGATAATGTTCAAATTCTTCGTTGCGAAATTGAACAACCGGATATTCAAAATGGATCTCCTTCTTGGTCTGGTATGATGAAATTTATTGGAACAAATGTTGATTTAAGTAATAAAACTTACATTGAAATTATGTTAAAAGCAGATAATCCTATAAATGTTCATATTGATTTGGGTTCTATTAGCGAGGACTCCTATCTTGGTCCGTGTCGATATTGGGATAAATCTTTAAATCAATTGAGTGAAATAACTAATGGTGAAGGAATCTTAAATAGAGAAGATGGATTAATTGATGGGTTTAGAGATGGATTTTTTACAATTGATGAAGATATTGGAATTGATGGATTAACAAATCAGGAAGAGTATAATATTGGAATCTCAGAATTACCGGGAAAACAAAACCGTATTGACCATGATGACTGGTTTGATAAAACTAATGATGATTATTCAGGTTACATTAATACTCAAGGGAATAATCGTTTGGATTCGGAAGATCTTGATGGTGATGGAGAATTGAGAACAGCAGATAACTATTTTAGATATACTTTTCACACAAATAATAATGCGTATTTAGAATCAATGAATTCTAATGGCTACCGAACATATAGAATTCCAATGCAAGATTTTGTAGGAATAAAAAATTTCACAAGTGGAGCTGATGCAGAACTGGATGAAATAAGCTTTGCACGGCTTTGGTTTCAAACTTCTGATCTTGATGAAAAAAATCAAATAGAAATTGTAAAATTTGAAATTGTAGGAAATAAGTGGGAAGCTTATAAAATTAAGGACGATTACGAAGATCTTGTTGATTTATCTTTCAGTACTGATGAATTTCTAAGTATTGGAGTTATTGATAATCAAAATTTTGACCACTATAAATCGCCTAAAGGAACAACAGAAAAAAAAGATGGTAAAGAACTTTTAGAACAATCATTAACTGTTGAGTATTCAAATCTTAAACCAACTCATACCGGTTTAGCTCATCAGAAATTTTTCGATAAAGTGCAATTACTCGGTTACAAAAAACTTCGTTATTGGGTGTATCCGGAATTATTAGAAAACGATACTTATCTTGATTCTATTGATTTGGTCTTCCGGTGCGGATCTGATTCTACAAATTTCTATGAAGTTACAAAAAGGACAAAAGCTGCTTTTTGGTCGGAACAGATGGTAGAAGAAAATTGGCAGGAAATTGAAATAGATTTTTCAGATTTTACAGGTCTAAAAGCTACAAGCGAATATGAAAATATGCATTATGCTCAAAAAATAGATGGAATCTTTCGTTATTCTGTGTTAGGAAATCCCTCTTTAAATAATATTCGTGATATAGCTGTTGGTTTGAAAATACCAGGGAAAAATGGTAGTCCTTTTACAGGGAAAATTTATTTCAATGATATTAGAGTCGCTGAACCTTTTGTCGATATTGGCTACACTGCTCGAAGTAATTTGAATTTAAAATTTGCTGATTTTATTAAATTTAATTTCTCACTTGAGAAAACAACGCCTAATTTTTATGGAATCATTTCAAGGCAAAATCTTCAAAAGGGATTTTATAATGATTCGCAGATTTTTAAAATTTCTAATAATTATTATCTTGGAAAGTTCTTTCCAATTAGTTGGGGGATAACGATTCCTTTAGACCTCAATTATACTTTGTCTAAAAGTGAATCTATGTATAAACTTAACTCTGATATTTTGGTAGAAGATATTTATTATGAAGATAAAGAAAAGGAAGCAGAAGAAAAAGGACGGCAAAAATCGGAGACAATTACCAAAACTGCTTCAATTGGATTTAAAATGTCAAAAACTCCTGAAAGTAAAATTTTGGAATATACGCTGAAAAATTTTACTTTCAATGGCTCTGTTACTTCAACTGAGAAAAAAAGTGCCTCTTCAATAGATACAACTTTGACTTATTCGGAGACTTTTAAGTACAATCTAAAACCAAGTGCTGACAAAATTGATATTCCTATTACAGAAAATTTTGCGTTTTACTATTTTCCAAAATCTTTTGATATTAGTGCAAATTTTAAAGCAACAGAACCAAATAGTTGGAAATGGCAAAGAATTATTGTTGATAACGAAGAAGATACAGAAGGTTATGTTTTTCAGACTAATAGCCGTACCACACGAACGCTAAAAACTTCTACTAAAGTCAATTATGATTTATTTACCGGATTGAAAACAAGTTATGATTTAAGTACAGACCACGATTTAATGCAAAAAAATTATTTCAAAAGTATAAATATTGGTTTGCAGGAAAAGAAAAATCAAAAAATATCTATTGATTATAATTTTAACGTTTTTGACAAATATTTTTCTCTAAATACTTCATCTTCTGCTTCTTATTCAGAAAACCAAAAAGAGGATAAAACTGCTTCTGTTGAAAATGAAGAAAAAAAATATTTAATTAACGGTAGTACTGATCGTCGATTTGACATCAGTTCAACCATAAAAAATAAAATATTTTTTACCTCAATTTTTGAGTATTTTGAAACAAAAGCACAAAATAAGAATCAAAATAAAACTGAGAGCATCGAAGAAAATGAAAATGAATCAAAAACGGAAGATTCCTCTCAGAAAGAGAATTTAGCTTCTTCAGATTTATTGAACTCTGCAATTCCTGAAGAAACTATAAATTTGGAAACCGAGCATAAAGAAATTATTGAAAAAGAATTATCAGACAAACCAGAGGAGAATCTCAAAATAGCAGAAGAAACCGGTCAAACTGAGGTAAAAACAGAAGAGCAAACAGAAGAGCAAACAGAAGTTCAACCTGTTGTAAAAAATAGAGTTAATCTTTTTGGTTCTTTTTGTAAATTACTCAGTAATTTTGATAATATTACTCTAAGTTATGGAAATAAATATACTCAGAAATTTGATAATCATTCTGAAAAACCAAATTTTGATTTCCAGATAGGAATTCCATACTCAATTAAAAATGAAGATTTGCAACAAAAAACAAACACAGATTCATATAATATTAAATCTGGAATTAAATTATTCCAAAATTTGAATATTTCAGCAAAATATGCTTACGGATTTTCAAAGAATTATATTGGCTCAATACGAGAAACTTATGACACTACTTTTCCGGACATCAGCAGTTCATATAGTAATTTCCATAGTTTTTTGGGACTTTCAAAATTTGTAAATAATTCTTCAATAACAAGTTCTTATAGTCTAAAAACCTCAGAAAAATTTTCATTTGATAATGTTACAATTCCGGACTCACGAGTAGAAACTCTTTTGCAAAAGAATATAAATTCAAGCTCTGAAATTATTAGTTTGACTCCAGCTTCTGTTAATTTCAGCCTAATACATAACCTCAGTATAGATGCTTCTTATTCAATTCAAATCAATGAAAATAAGAACTACACTTTGGGGACTGAATCTAATTGTACAAAAGGAACGTCTAATACCTTACGAACAAATCTTGGACATAAAATGACTGCGAAAAAGGGGATAAAATTTCCTTTTATTAGAAAAAAATTATATCTTAATAATGAGTTTACAACAAATATTTCTTTTACACATAAAACCGATTATAAAGAAATTATCAGAAAAGATGAAGATCCCCGTGTTGATCAAGATATAACATCAAATACTTTTACGCTAAGTGGTTCTTACAAATTCCATAAAAATATTACCGGTGGCTCTTCTTTTACTTACGAAGCCAAAGATGATAAAAAGAATGTTCAGACTACCTTTGTTAAAAATAGCATGGAAATATGGGTACTGATTAAATTCTAATTAGAGCTTGAACAAAAAAGGACTTTGAACGCTGATTTCTTCTTCCGATAGGTTATAACCTATCTCTAATACATTGAAAATCCTTCGGATTAATTTAGACAGTTTGACCGAAAGACTTCATCTTTTGTTGTGATTTACGGAAGACGAACAGCATAAATTAAACTCTAATAAATAGACTTTTCTCATTATAGTGAATTTTATAAAGAGCTAAATAATATTGAGTTAATTGAACATTTTAGTATTACTGGTGGAATCCCAAAATATATTGAATTTCCGTTTGTAATTGAAAAATGTGGAAGAAGGTGGGATAAAGATTGTGAAATTGATGTTGTTACGATTGGTGTTGATAATATTATTTTTGGAGAATGCAAATGGTCTGATAAACACGTAGAGATTAGTGTTTTAAAAGAGTTACAAGCAAAAGTGTCGAATGGGGATTAAAAAAGAGAAAGAAGTCTTTTGTTCTATTTTCTAAATCTGGATTCAGTAGCGAAATAATCCAATATGAAAAGGAAATGAAGATTTGTATTTAATTGATGTAGAGAAATTTTAGAATTGTATCTAATGTGCTATCTCCGCTATTTGCTGGATATTACACATCCAAAAGGAAGCAATATTTTGTAGCTCTGCACTTTAGCATTAAGCAAAAATAAAAAGAAAATTTAGAAAGGTAACTTTCCGTTCAGATATTAAATAGTTGGTATCTGAACGAAAAAGAACTTTTTTACCATAAAGGAAATGAAGTTAATAAAGAAGGATTAACTAAGAAATTATTTATTTTTCAGCTTCATAGAAGCGGCATCTTTGTAACCCAATGCGTTAGCGTTGGGTAAAGATAACAAGAAAACTAAGCTACAGAGTAGCGACAAAAAAGAAAACTTAGGAAAAGTTAATTTCCGTTCAAGTACTAGTTATTACGAAATATATAATTTATAAATTAAAAAGAGGAAAAACAATGAAAGGAACATTTAAGATAAAAGGTGGAATACCCTTAAAAGGTGAAGTTACACCAATTCAAAATAAAAATTCGCTAATGGGAGCACTTCCTCTTGCAATATTGAGTAAAGAAGGAATCTCTTTTAACAATTTACCACAAACAACAGATGTTGAATGTTTTCTCGAAATTTACCGTAGATGGGGAGCTAAAATTGAATCTATTGGGAAAAACTCCACCTGCATTAGCACAGAATTAATCTCATCGCACGTTGTTGATTTTGAGATGGGAAAACGTTTGCGAGGAGCTTTTTCATTTGTTGGTCCTTTACTTGCAAGGTTTGGAAAGGCTGAAGTTCCTATTCCTGGCGGTTGTAAACTTGGTGCAAGATCTCTTTCCGTTCACATCAAGGCATTTAAAGATCTCGGAGTAACTATTGAGGAGAAAAACGAATATTTAATTTTTACAGCTCCTAAAAAGAAAAAAAAATCACAACAACTTTGGTTAATGGAAGCAAGTGTAACTGCAACTTTGAATACAGCAGTTTATGCAGCTGGATGTGATTCTTACATTGAAATTATCGATGCTGCTTGTGAACCACATGTTACAGATGTTCTAAATGCTTTGAGCAAAATGGGAGCTTCAATTCAAGGTATCGGTACAAATCACCTGAAAATTAATGGAACTTCTAAACTGAAAAAATGTGAATTCTCTGCTTCTCCGGATTTTGTTGATATTGCCGGATATATAGTTGCTGCCAGTATCACCAAAGGAGAAATCAGAATTAAAGAAGCAAATCAGCCTTTAATTATGGGTGGAATCCTAAAATGGTTCGAACTTTTTGGGGTAATTGTTGAAAAAGATGGAACAGATTTAATAGTAAAAGGAGATCATGATTTACAATTGCACACAGATGAATTTCCTCTTGCTGGAAAAGATATGGCAAAATTTGTAGTCCGACCTTGGCCCGGTTTTCCGGTTGATATTCTTCCGGTGATGATTACACTTGCCACGAAAGCAAAAGGAGCGTTATTGTTCCAAAATTGGATGTATGAATCCGGATTTGATTTTGTCCGCGAACTTCTTTATCTTGGGGCAGAAATTTTTATTTCCGATCCACAAAAGATAATCGTGATGGATCCAGTTATTAATTATATTGGAGGAGAAGTTGCAGCTCCGGGAATTATTCAGGGAACAAAAGCAATTTTCTTGGCGGCACTTGCAGATAATGTGGAAACAATTGTCCACGGTACTGATATTCTCAGAAGAAGGTATCCAAATATCTTTGAAACTTACAAAAAATTAGGTGCACAAATTGAAGAATATTAACAACATTATTTGATTCTAAAAAATGGAAATGGGAAAGTAGCCATTTTGGCTACAATCCCAAAAACTCGGATTTATTGTTCGGGCAATCATAAAATACAAATTATAATGAGGAGTTTAAGATGGAAGATATTTTTGTTTGGTCGGAAATACAGGAATTGCGTAAAGAAATTGAGAGGCATAATAAACTTTATTATGTAAAGGCAGAACCAGAAATAAGTGATTATGATTATGATCAATTAGTGAAAAAATTGGAAAATTTAGAAAAGCTATATCCTCATTATAAAGAAGATTCAAAAACTGTTAAGACCTCGAAGACAACCTCTCCAACAACATATATTGCCACTGATGTTGAACCTGGAGCCAGAACAATTCCACATAAGATTCGCATGTATTCTCTTGTAAACGCTTATTCTTTGAATGAAATAAGTTCTTTTATGAGTAAAATTAGTGCCGATCAGAAAATTGATTTTCCTGATGTTTCTCTTGAACACAAAATTGATGGATTCAGTATCAATCTTTATTATGAAAATGGACAACTTCAATACGCAACAACTCGTGGTGATGGATTTGAAGGTGAAGATGTCACAAAAAATGTTCGCAGAATTAAATCTATTCCACAAACAATTGATTATAAGAAACCTATTGAAGTTCGCGGTGAAGTTTTTATGAGTATTTTGGAATTTGAAAGAATAAATCAGCAAAGAGAAAAAATTCATGAAAAGAAATTTGCAAATCCTCGAAACGCAGCTGCCGGTACAATAAAAATAAAAGATTATTCAAAAGCAAATACCAGAAAATTAGATGCCATCATTTATTCAGTCGGATTATTTGAGAATAATAAAATTCAGAATCAAATGGAGTTATTGAATTTTTTAAAAGAAAATAATTTCCCATTAAGTAAAGATTCAATAATTGCCCATAATTTTACAGAGATTGAAAATTATTGCCAAGAATGGGATTCAAAGAGAAATAATCTTGGATTTGAAATAGATGGAATTGTCATAAAAATCAATGATTTTGAATTACAAAAAAAACTTGGATTTACTTCTAAAAGCCCTAAGTGGGCAATCGCTTATAAATTTAAAGCAGAAGAAAAAGAAACTCTTTTGTATGATGTTATCTTTCAGGTAGGAAGAACTGGAGCTGTAACACCAGTGGCAATTTTAAAACCGATTTTTATTTCCGGATCTACAGTTTCGAGAGCAACTTTGCACAATGAAGATGAAATTTTACGTTTAAATCTTCATAAAAATGATACTATCAAAATTATAAAATCAGGGGAAATAATCCCCAAAATTATTGCAGTCAATGAAGATAAGAGAATTGAGAATGCAGAAAAAATTGTTTTCCCTTCTGTTTGCCCGGTTTGCAATTCTGAATTAGAAAAGATCACCGGTGAGGCGATAATTTATTGTAATAATCAAAATTGTCCTGCACAAATTGCCAGAAAAATTGAGCATTTTGTTTCTCGCGATGCTATGAATATTGAAGGTTTGGGAGTAGCTCTTGTTCAACAACTATTGCAAAAAGGGATTATTGAAAAAATTGAAGATATTTATCATATAGATTATAAAAGAGTAAAACTTCTTGATAAACAAGCAAAAAAATCTGTGGATAATTTGAGGAAAGCGATTGAAAAATCGAAAAATCAACCATTCCATAAAGTTCTTTTTGGACTTGGAATTAGGCACGTTGGAGCGAAAGTTGCCAAAATATTGACTCAATCTTTTCAAAGTATTCAAGCAATGATGAATGCAAAAAAAGAAGACTTTCTTTTAATTGATGAAATTGGAGATAAAATTGCAGAATCATTAGAAATGACTTTTCAAAATGAAAATTTCAAAGCAATGATAAATTCATTGATTGCTTCCGGTGTAAATTTCCAATCAAAAAAGATACAATTAAATAATATTTTGGATGGAAAGAAGTTTTTGATTACCGGTACTTTGGAGACTCTTTCAAGAAATGAAGCAAAAGAACTCATTGAAAAAAACGGTGGGAAAAATATCTCTGCTGTCAGCAAAAATCTTGATTATCTCGTGGTAGGAGCAAAAGCCGGCTCAAAACTTGAAAAAGCAAAAAAAATTGAAACCATTAAAATTCTAACAGAAAAAGAATTTATTTCTTTATGTAGTATTTGAACGGAAAAGGACTTTTTAACCATGAAGCACGCTTCCCCCGAAATTTAAAAAATCACATAAGCTAACTTACAAAAAGACAAAAGTAGATTGCGATATGTAGAACAATCTGCCAGATTGTTTATTAAATTCCTTTCCGTTCAGATAC
>JAOZMQ010000027.1:12223-13684 GCA_029934195.1 Candidatus Cloacimonadota bacterium
CGATATGTAGAACAATCTGCCAGATTGTTTATTAAATTCCTTTCCGTTCAGATACAATTTACAGAATTAGCGAAAAAAGAAAACTATGAGATCAGGAGTTCTGAACTTACAAAAAGACAAAAGTAGATTGCGATATGTAGAACAATCTGCCAGATTGTTTATTAAATTCCTTTCCGTTCAGATACTATGTAAGAAATTATAAATTAACCATAGATTTAAGTTGCTTCTTTTTCCAAATTCAATTTCTTGTCTCAATCATAAAAATTTAGATCATTACAAAATTAATAAATAAAAATTTGGAGGATTTTATGGAAAAGAAAATTGCCTTAACAGGAATCAAACCAACTGGAATTCCACATATCGGAAACTATCTTGGTTCAATTAGACCCGGACTGGAATTGGCTGAAAAATTTAGGGCTTTCTATTTTATTGCTGATTACCATGCATTAAACTCAATAAAAGACCCTAAAATACTCAGAGAAATGAGTATTGAAGTTGCCGCAACATGGTTAGCCTGTGGTTTAAATCCAGAAGAAGTAATGCTTTATAAACAATCAGCTGTTCCTGAAACTTTTGAGCTTTTCACAATCCTATCTTGTTTCACTCCAAAAGGTTTGATGAACCGTGCTCACGCTTATAAAGCAAAAGTAGCAGACAATTTAAAAAACAAAAAAGTTCCCGATGATAATGTAAACATGGGAATGTTCTCGTATCCGGTTTTGATGGCTGCTGATATTTTACTCTTTGATGCAGATTATGTACCTGTAGGAAAAGATCAATTACAACACATTGAAATGGCGATTGATATTGCACAATCTTTGAATTATACTTATGGAGAAGAATTAATCAAAATTCCACAAGCTTATGTAAGAGAAGAAACCCAAACAATTATTGGACTTGATGGCAGAAAAATGAGTAAAAGTTATAATAACACGATTCCATTATTCTTACCGCCCAAAAAACTTAGGAAAATGATAATGAAAATTGTTACAAATTCTCAAACAATCGAAGAGCCCAAAGATCCTGAAAAATGTAATGTCTTCTCGCTCTATAAACTTTTTGCAGATAAAGATGAAATTGCAAATTTGCAGGAAAAATATCTTGCTGGTGGAATGGGATGGGGACAGGCTAAACAAGAATTATTTGAGAAAATTGATTCTATTATTGCTCCCAAAAGAGAACGCTACTTTGATATTATGAAAAATAAGGACTATATTGAACAAGTTCTCAAAGATGGTTCTATTAAAGCACGAGAATTATGTGCAGATAAAATGGAAAGATTACGATCAGCCCTTGGAGTAAAATAATAGAATTGATTACGATTACAAACTGAACTCGATCAAAATTAGTAGATCAATCAGCCTGATTGACAATTGCTGAAGCTCCCAATTGGTAGGGGAGATTTAAGAGGGGTTTTCAAGCCTGATTGACAATTGTTTAAGCTCCCAATTGGTAGGGGAG
>JAOZMQ010000027.1:13784-15360 GCA_029934195.1 Candidatus Cloacimonadota bacterium
GGGAGCTTAAGTAAGAGGGGTTTTCAAGCTTGACTTGACAATAGAATCTTTAGCAAAAAAATTCTACTTTGAATTATCATTATAAAAAACTTCTCCACTTCCGGTGCTAATATTTTGTTTTTTAATATTTGTTCCTTTTAATATTACATTTCCAGCTCCGGTGTCAGCCTCTAAATTTTGAACAATTGATTCAAGAAGATAAATGTCACCACTACCGGTATCGAGTTGAACATCGGAACAAACTATTTTGTTCATCTTGATATTTCCACTTCCAGTGTCACCAACCATTTTGAAAATATTAGAACAATTCTCCATAAAAATATCTCCACTGCCAGTATTAAAATCAACCATATTTGCATTATAAATATCTCTAACTCTAATTCTACCACTTCCGGTATCAGCTATAATTTGCATGATTTCATCAATATTAGCGAGCTTAATGTTACCACTTCCAGAATTAAGGTATAATTGTTCTAAATTATTAAAACTATCAAGATCAATATCTCCACTTGAAATATCAATTGCTAAATCTGTATTTTCCGGAAGAGATCCTGTAAGACTCGAAATGAAAACCGGTTTACCAGATTTTGTTTTATACGCTAATTTATCAATATTAATATAGATAGTTGCGTCATCCTTTTCATATTCAAAATAATTAATAATCAATTTGCATCTCTTTTCCTTTACACCACTTAATTTTACATCTCCGGATGAGCCGTCAAATGTGAATTTTTGCCCTGTAAATTCAGACTCAATTATTGTGGAATTTTCATATTCCAATTTTACACCATTTACTGAAACAGTGTTATTGTCAGCTATTATCCCTTTAACTTCAATCATTGCATTTAAAATACCGAGCGATAAAGTCAGTAAAATTAGCATCAAAGCTGTTTTTTTAAAATTCGTAATCATAACAATTACCTCCATTTTATCTTTTATTTTTTAATGATGCAATAATAATGCCATTATATGCTTTTTTAATAGATAAGTTCTCTTTACATTAGAAGAATAAAAAAACATTCAAATCTCGTTTTCTAAAAAGAATGAATCTAATAGATAGATATTTTACAATCTATTGTAAAATATAAGTTTCTCGAAAATTTTATTTGTATGAAATTTAAGGTGTTATGAGGATTTATTAAAGAATATTTTTGAGGATTTAATTGATTTCTATTGTCTTCATTTTATCATAATTTTGATCGAAACAAAACTTTCAATTCTGTATCGGTTATTTGTGATAATCATAAATAATTTTTGTTCAATTAGCACCTAATTAAATATTAATTATATTTTTGTTCTACTCAAGAAAAAAATGATATACTTAAAATTAAAATTTGAAATAAATTACCACATGACTCCACAAACTTCCACAAAAGACAAATTCCAAATGACCGGAAAAACGTACTCGTTTTAAACGTACCCGTTTTATTCCTCACGGCAGTAGGACTTCGGGATTTGGAGCTTTGAGATAAACAACCACTCTCTTTCACAAGAATTTCATTTCTTTTGTGTAAGTTTGTGAAAGAGTGTGGTTATCTTTAGAATTTTATTGGATGTGATCTGAATTAAACCACAT
>JAOZMQ010000297.1:0-447 GCA_029934195.1 Candidatus Cloacimonadota bacterium
AAGATTAATTGGGGAATTATTTATTTTTCAGCTTAATAGAAGCGATATCTTTGTAGCCCAATGCGTTAGCGTAGGGTAAAGAAAAAGATAATCAAGCTACAGAGTAGCGACAAAAAAAGAAAATTCAGAAAAGTTAGTTTTCCTTTAAAAATGTACTCGTTTTTTGTGTAAAAAGAAATTCTTTTTACGCAAAGTCCGCAAAGGAAAGAACACAAAGGCAATTAAAGAAAGAAGAATAAAAAATAGGGTCACATTAAAATCTGATAAAAAAATATAGATTTCTGTAACCGTAAGCTATTAATTAGTATCTGAACGAAAAGGATAAAATTCGCTGATTGCAAGGATTAGCACGGATTTAAAATCATCCTAAATCTTCAGATCTATCTTTTGCTCCGAACAAAACGAACGACACAAACAAAAAAATTCAAAAGCCAATAATCTTTCCCC
>JAOZMQ010000297.1:547-4328 GCA_029934195.1 Candidatus Cloacimonadota bacterium
TGCGATCTCTGCGTTATTTGTCTTCTTTGCGTCTTTGCGATAAATCTTCAGATCTATCTTTTGCCCGAACAAAACGAACGACACAAACAAAAAAATTCAAAAGCCAATAATCTTTCCCCTATTCTTTCTTTGCGATCTCTGCGTTATTTGTCTTCTTTGCGTCTTTGCGATAAATCTTCAGATCTCCTGCGGAAGTTGATTATTAAAAACATTTATCAATTTTTTCTAATGCTTGCAATAATCTTTCTTGTTCTAATCCATAACTCAGACGAATAAATTTTTTCCCATTAGAACCAAAAGCTGATCCTGGTATTACAATGACTTTTTCTTGCAATGCTTGTTGCACAAATTGAATATCATCTTTTTGTATATCAATAAAAAAATATGGTGCTGAATCCGGTTTACAATAATTTTGCTTTTTTGAGTCTAAAAAATCTTTTACAATATAAAAATTAACTTTCAATTTTTCTCGATTTTCCTGTACAATAATATCTCCTTTTTCAGAAAGAACATCATTGGCTACATATTGCGATAAAGAAGAAGCACAAGTTGAAATATATTGATGGCTGATTGTAATTTTCTCAATAGTTTTTTTGTCTGATAGAACCCAACCAATTCGCCATCCTGTCATAGCATAAGATTTTGAAATTCCAGATATAATGATCGTGTTTTCATATTTTCCGATAATTGATTCATTGATTTTCTCTAAAAAAAGTTCTCGATAGATTTCATCAATAATTAAAGTAAGATCATTTTTTTTGCAAATTTCAATTATATAATCCATTTCAGATGGACTAAAAGATTTACTCAATGGGTTTGACGGATTACAGAGTAGAATTGCTTTTGTTTGTTTAGAAATTTTCTTTTCAAGAGAATTTTTATCAAGTTCAAAATTTGTATCTGTCAAAAGATCAAAATAAATTGGAGTTCCACCCAAAGAATTGATAATAGTTGCATAAGCTAAAAAAGTTGGATTCGCTATCAATATCTCATCACCACAATTTACAAGACTATATAAAGTTGCAAAAATAGCTTCTTCTGCACCGTTAGTTACACATACATTTTTTGCGTTTATATTTGAATATTTGTCTGCAATTTGTTCTCTCAAATCATAAAATCCTGCATTTGGACTGTAACGAATATTTTTATGGATATTTTTTTTTGCAGATTCAATTATCAATGGATGTGTTGGAAATTGTATTTCGCCTAATCCAAGATTGATACTTCCGGTAGGGGCTTGATCAAAAATTTTTCTGATAACTGATTTTTTTATTTTTTCTACTTTTGCTGAAAATTTCATATTACTTCTTTATCAATGAAGAATTATTTACAGATTATACAGATGAATATTCTGAGATTTCTTTGTTTTACTTTGGAGTTAATGTTGATTAATCTCTGCCCGATTTTTTCAGGCAGAGATTAACTTGTTGAGCATAAAATAACTTAAATAATTATGCGTTGTTTATTCTCAGACTTTAAATACACTTATCAATGTTTCAATATCTTTAGAAACATCATCTAATTTTTTCGAGACAATTATGACATTTTCAGCACCTTTTGCATTTTCTTCCGAAACAATCTTTATGGTTGAAATATTTTGCGCTATGTCATTAATTCGTACAGATATTTCGTTAGTTTGGGTAGAAACCTCATTCATGCCAATAGTAGCCTCACTACTATTTCGAGCTACTTCTTGTGATGCTGTAGAAAGTTCAGCAGAGCTTTTTGCTATTTCATTAACTCCAATACCAGCTTCCGTTAAATTGGCATCAATAGTATGTGCAACACTATTAATTGCCTTAGCCAACTCACCTGTTTCATTTGATTTTGTAGCTGCAATTGTAATAGATTGAGCAATCTCTCCAGTTGTGCTTGCTTGTTCTTCAATACTTGTTGCAATATTAGAATTTATAGAATTCAATTCTTTAATAATATCAGTTATGGAATTTATTGAATTTGAAACATCAACTGTTCCAGAACGAACATCCTCAATTTGCTGAGTTATTTGCGTTGTGGCTTCTCGTGTTTGCTTTGCAAGTTCTTTAACTTCATTAGCAACAACAGCAAAACCTCGTCCAGCTTCTCCGGCACTTGCTGCTTCTATTGTTGCGTTTAAAGCAAGCATATTCGTTTGATCTGCTATGTCATTTATAATGTCAATAATTTTACCTATTTCATCAGAAGAAGATTGTAACACTTTCATTATTCCACTTGCTTCAAGTGATTGCTTTGTTGCTTTATCTGAAATTTTCATCGCATCATTTGTAATTTTGGAAACTTCTGAAATACTCGCACTCATCTCTTCGATAGCAACCGCACTGTCATTAACACTATTTGCAGTTTCTTCGGAATTTTGAACAACCTCTTGAATGCTTGTAGTCATTTCGCTAACAGATATAATTACATTGTTTAAATTTACAGAAGCTTCTTCAGCAGCCACTGCCATAGAGTCTGTATTTGCAGACATTTCCTCAGATGAGGCAGCAATACTTGTAACACTTGCTGATGCCTGCTCTACCGAGGCAGCAATTGTTCGTGAATTTGCACTGATTTCTTCTGTTGCTCCTGCTACGCTTGAAATTTGTGAACTTAATTCACCAGCTCCAGTAACCAATGCCAATTCATTGTTTGAATCTGTAAGTATGGAAACATTTTCTACTAATTTCTTTATCAGGTTAGCCATTTGGAGTTGTGCGTTGTGATATGCAACAAACATTTCACCAATTTCGTCTTTTCTTTCTAAATCCTCATCCAAAGTTTCAAATGAAAAATCCTGCTCAGAAAACTGATTGAGAGCTAAAACAGCTCTTCCAATTGGCTGAGAAATTGAAGTTGATGTTTTAAGCATTATAAATGCAACGACTAAAATTAATATAAAGCTTACTATGATCAATATAATTTTGGATGATTTCTCGTGTTTAGTTGTATCTTTTTTTATTTCAGCAACTAATTTTGATATTATAGGTTCAATTTGCCGGACATTTTTGGTAAAAGATTGTTTGGAATTATCCAATGCTAACTGCCCTTCAGAATATTCAATAAACATATTTGAATATTGGTTTACTAATTTTAGCATGTCATTTTTGGCACTCTTTGTGAATTGGGATTGCTCTATAAATTTGTTCATTTTTAAGACATCTTTTTTAAATTTTTCTACATATTTATAGTCAATTCTTAGCATAAAATCCTTTTCTCTTCGTCTGAGCATTAACATCTGAGAAAGTAATTTATAATTATTTTTTTCGTTTATTATATCTTCTACTTCATGGACAGAATTTCTAAGCTTTCCTCTTAATCCTTCAGTTTGACGAAATCCTAATTTTTGAGAAAATGAAGCTGCTTCAAGAAAAGACTTTTGATAATTTTGTATCAAATAAGACAAAGAGTCAGTTTGCGTAGAATATTTCTCCACATTTTCTGAGATGTAAGTATTATCTTTTAGGAAATTTTTACAATGTTCTTCGACACGAACAACATATTTCTCGTCTAAGATGTCAAAAAAATTTTTTTCATTTCTTCTTGCTTGTAACATGTTTTCTTGTAGGGAATTAACTCTTCCTAAAATTTGTTGATCTTTTTTACTGAATTGTGAAAATAAGTTAAATAATCCAACATTTCCAATAAACATAAAGATAATGAAAATAGTTAAAAATATTAATTTTTTTCTGATAGTCATAACTTGCTCCTTTTTTTATTTAGTACTTAAATGAAAACTAACTTTTTCTGAATTTTCTTTTTCTGTCGCTACTCTGTAGCTTGATTCTCTTTTTTCTTTACCCAA
>JAOZMQ010000298.1 GCA_029934195.1 Candidatus Cloacimonadota bacterium
GTCTGAACAAAAAGAACTTTTTAACCATGAAGGAAATGAAGAAAGATTAATAAATACCTTCCGAAATTCCATTTGATATTTTACTAAAAGTAATATTTACTATTCCAGTATAGTGATTTTTTACGGATAAAAATTATGAGAAGGATATTGTTTTTTTTGAAAATCAACAACCTTTGCTAATTTCTTAATTAAATCTTTCCCAAAGGAAAAAATACTTTTCCCAAACATCTTCCTGTCTATAAACAGATAATGCTTGAGCAATATGTTTATCAAATTTCATCTCAAAAATCAAATATGGGAAAGCCAAAAAGAGTCTATAAAGAGGATATTTTGAATAAATATTCCATGAAAAATTTTGGAATTTGTCAATAATTGTATTATGTATAAAATTTTTAATTAATTCTTTTAAAGAATAATCAACGTGTAAGTTTTTAAATTTCTCGAAATATTTATCAACATTATCGATCTTTTCACAAAAAAAGGTTGATGAAATTTCATAATAGAATACTGAAAATAATTCTAAAGTATCCTCAAAAAAAGTCTGTAAATCTATCATTGAATTAAACTCTATTTCTGGTTTAAATTTATATTCAATCGCATCAATATATTTATTAAGAAGCTTTGTTTTTACAATTAAGCTATTTGATGAATATTTTTTAATTCTTTCACAACGTTCGCGATAGGAAAAATGATAATCGTGATTTTGCATTAAAAAGGAGTCACCAAGAGCCATTATTGCTTTCATACAATTTCTAATAACAAATTCCAGATTTTCGGTATCGTTAAATTTCAAATTTGATAGTTTCTCCCGAGCAAGAATCAGCCCTGATCCTCTATTTAGTAATAGTTTCATTGCTTCGTAAAGATGTATCTCTTCTCCAATAAAAGATGGCATTTGATCAAGAAGATTTTTATTTCCAAAAATTATCTCATACCCGAATTTTAGTTCATACCATAATAATGTAAATGGTGTAGAAGAAATAAAAGCTTCTGGATAAGGGTCACTAAAATCAACATGAATCCCAATTTCTGTACTTAATTTCTCATGCAAATAACTTAGTTTCTTTTTAATAAAATTATTTTTTTTTGAATTTAAATTATTTGAGATAAAAACAAAAAAATCAAAATCATTAAAAAGAACTTCCTGATTATTTTTTAAAAGAACTCCACCTTCTCCTCTACCATAACCTCCACCGAGAACAATTCCTTTCAACCATTTTTCTGGAATTTCTTGCAAAACCTGTTCTTTAATGTATTGAAGATCATTTCTTATTTTTTGATCAACAGAGTTTGAACCGTAAACTGTAAAATATGAAGCCATAATTATTGAAGCGAAAAACAATATTTCATAAGTGCTTTTACCAAAATTTTGATATCCAATTTGATGGAAAGATTATTGCTATAAAATAGTTCATTAATGTCTTTTTCTACTTCACTTACATCGCCCGTAAGCATTTCTGAGTAGTGAAATAACCCCGGATAATAAACCGGAAGTTCATCAAGTTTATATCTTGTCTCTTTTGATTTTAGAATTAAGTGATTCCCGACAAGTCTCAGTTTTCCTTTTAAAACAATATTTAATAAAGGGTATTTTTCGAAAATCATACGGACAAAAGGAAACATCTTAAATTTCAATTTTCTATAACGGATAATATCGGTTTTACCATTTTTATCGAAATAGAATTCTTTATAAACTTTTTTGGAACCTACTAATCCAAAAAATAACAAGAAGATATAATATGGTACAATGAAAAGAATTTTCAACACAATAGTTGCAATAAAATGAGCAATTCTGTGTGAGATTTGCGTAATTAGATTATTTTTAATTTCTGATATAAGAAATTTATCTATAACATTTACAACATCTTCAGTAAATGGATCAATAAGATGATTTTTATGAACAATTTTATTTTTAATTTCTAATTCATTCCCGATATAAGTATTACTGAGAATGATACTATTCTCAATACTTGTACCCATATCTACTAAAACTTGATCACCAATAATTGTATGAGATCCGATAATGACTTCATCCATTAATTGAACATTGTCCCCAAAAAATATCGGTTTTGAGATTTTCACATAATGAGGATAATGGACATTCCTTCCGATAAAAATTCCCTTTTCTGTATTATAACCAGGAAAAACAAAATCTTCTTGATGATTTTTAATGAGATCCATATTGAGTTGATAAAAATCTAAGATTGAATTAATTGATTTTATTGGTAAATCAGAACATTCAATTTCTGGTATCTCATTAAAATTAAACGTAGATAGAGATTCTCTTTTTCTTATTACAATTAAATGATTATTCCCATCAGATATTTGATACTCGTTATCATTTCTTGAAAAAAACTGATAATTCTCAATAGATTTCTTATAGAAAATGAAAAAAAAACCATTGATAATTAAAAGATCGTCATTTCTTGCAAAAGCGATATTTTTTGCTAATATTTTCTTAATTGTGTCTTTTGGTTTTGCTAAATTATAACTAATGTTTATTCCCCATCTCCCTCCATCACCAATTTTTTGTTCCAGTGATGTGTTTGATGTCCCATTAATAATACGAATATCATTAATTTTATTAATTACAGCAAAATCAATAAGATATTCAAGAAGAGGTTTATTTGCTATAGTAAGCAAAAATGGATGCAAGTCTGGGAAAAAGTCAAAAAGCCATTTTACTTGTTCTTCAGAAAAATAAATCAAACATTTCATAAAATCTCCATTATGAACTGCTCTTCAATATCTCGATAGCAGTATCTAAATCATCATAAATATCAAATAGTTTATGAGCCCGAGTAATTTCAAAAACTATCCGAGCCTTTGTCTGAAGATTTGCAATATAAATGTCTCCATTAATTTCAGTTGCAGATTTTAGACAAGCGACAATTGCTCCAAGTCCGGTACTATCAAGAAAGTTTAACTCTGAGAAATCGAAAATGATGTACCTTGTTTCATTTAAGAATTCAAGAAATGATGTTTTAAGTTGTTTTGCATTTGAAGCATCTAATCTTCCAATTATTTTAACAATACCGATATTTTCTTGTTTGTGAAATTTTATTTCCATTTTATTCTCCGTTTCTTCTTAAATCTTTCCCATTTCATGTTTTTTCAAAAACTTCTTCAAATTATTATTAAAATTTAAGTTAGCTATCTATAGTCAACAAATAAAATTTACAAATCAGCATTAAATTCTAAATTTTCTACGTCGTTAAAGTATTAAATTTCAAGGATATTCACAATTTTAATACCATAAATAAATCCATAATTTCTGTCTGATATATAAA
This sequence comes from Candidatus Cloacimonadota bacterium, assembly GCA_029934195.1. Classification (GTDB taxonomy): domain Bacteria; phylum Cloacimonadota; class Cloacimonadia; order Cloacimonadales; family JAOZMQ01; genus JAOZMQ01. Next base: position 3,291 of record JAOZMQ010000298.1, read on the forward strand.
GTGTATTTCTTAACTATTCCTTAGTTCAATAAGCTCCTTCACCAGTAATTACAGCTGGAATTGTTTTAAAGAGAATTTTTAAATCTTCTTTTAAAGTTTGACTTCTAATATATTGTAAATCAAGTTCAACTTGTTTTTGAAAAGGAATATTACTTCTCCCACTAACTTGCCAAAAACAGGTAATACCCGGCTTAACATGAATTCTTTTTCTATCTTCAAGTGTATATTGTGCAACTTCTTTTGGGACCGGTGGTCGTGGACCAACAAGACTCATATCACCTTTCAAAACATTGAATAATTGCGGAAGTTCATCAATACTAAAATGTCTGATAATTTTCCCTATTTTAGTAATTCTTGGGTCATCTTTCATTTTAAAAATTACTCCATCTTTGGATTCATTTTCGTCCATAAGTTGATCTTTCATTTTATCTGCTCCGATAACCATAGATCTAAATTTGTAGAAATCAAATAATCTCCCATCTTTACCAACACGTTTTTGAGAAAAGATTACATTTCCTGGATCTTCAATAACAATTGCTAATGAAGTCAGAATGAAAATCGGGGAGAATAAAATGATAAAAAATAAAGAAAGAAAATAATCAATAAATCGCTTAAGACCATATGATAATTTTATTGTAGCTTCCCACATAAAGACTTTGCGATAATAATGCCATTTTTTTTGTTTAAGTCTTGCTTCATTCATCATACCAAATAAGTGATGTTTCTTTTTATCGTGTTTCATTTGCCATTCCTGAAAAGATTATTTCTGTAAAATTACACTTACAAGAATAATTTACATTTAATGATGTCAATCCTTTTTATTTTATTTTATGTACATTTTTAAGACCGCTTTAAAAAAGGTCAAATGTAAAATTGTATCGATAAAACAGAAGAGATTTTCATTAAAAACAAAAATATCAGAAGTTTTTTTTGTCAAATAGCGGAAAGAAAGCAACAAAATTGCAGTTTTTTTATAATTAGTACTTGAGCGGAAACTTACTTTTTCTGAATTTTCCTTTTTTGTCGCTA
>JAOZMQ010000299.1 GCA_029934195.1 Candidatus Cloacimonadota bacterium
AAGGCGTTGTCCAGCCACTGCCCGTTGGGAAACTTACGGAAAGCTTTACTGACTGGACCGCCTAAACACTTACTTTTTATAAATCAAAAATCCTTTTCTGTTTCTATTTATGTATGGAATATTATCTGGCTCGAAAAAAGTTGAAATCCTGCCATTCTTAAGTGTGACACAAGACAATCCTCCAACTTGCCCTTTAAACGCTTTAAAATACGTATAAAAATGCCGTTTCCCATCTGTTTGCAACCAAATTTCATCAGCATTATTTAGAGTAGGTTTTATCCAATTCAGGCGTTCAAGACGAGATTGAGAACGTTTTCCTTTGCTTGTTTGTTTCTTAAAAAAATCTTTATTAATTTCAACTGAAAAATTGACGGCATCTTTTATTTCCCCAACGATATTTTTTTCAAAGTAATCTTCATATTCTTTCTGATTCTTTAATTTTAGTAACTCTGGAGCAATATCTTTAGCCTTTTTGACAATCTCCTTCCAATCCTTCAACCCTAAATCTTTGTAGTTTTTTGCATACAGAAGCGGGCAATGTTTTTTCAGGTTATAAAATTCCATCAAGAACGTAGGACCATCATCTTGATGGTTATTTTTTAGTTTATTATCATCGCAAGAAAGCCAGTCACCGAAGAGGGTTTTATTTTTCCCGGCGTTTCGTTTCCATTCTCTATTGATGTTTGGGTTTGGTGGAGTAGGGATTTTTATTCCTGGAGATTTCAATGCTTCACTTTGAGTGATTTGTTCAACATAACATCTACAATTCCAACCGTTTGGCGGGTAATGTTCATTCCAAAAATCATCGTCCACATGTCTAACAATGTTGTTGAGGATTTTATGTGAATCTCTCACATCGTCATCTTCCATCGTGATGTATTGGAGGTATGGGAAAACATTTTTTTGGTCATCGAAGTTTTGCCAGTTTGCAGCCGATTGAGCGTTAGCAATTGCAGTATTGAAATTTGTTCTGAGGAAATGCGGTTTATCCGTTTCAAATCCGTTTAGTTTTAGATTTTCTTTAAATTCGTGGAACCCTATTCCTTCTGTAAATGCTTTTTCAGCTTGAGTTTTTACCATTGTTCTCATTGTTTCGGAAGAAACTCCGGCAACGACAAAAGATTCAGCTCTAAAGGCGTTCAATGCTTCGATGTCTTCGGTAGTAAATTCGTATTCAATGGGAAGTTCAGAGCGTGGAGTAAAGATATTTTTAAGGTTAGATTCCTTTCTAATTTTGACAAATTCAGCAAGAACATTTTCCCAAATATCTGAACCGGTTGCAAGATATAATTCCGTTGGATATGGCAATTCTTTGAGTTCTTGATAAGATTTTGCGTTATTGATTTTTGTTCGGTAAGCTTTTAGAGCTTTTATGGTTTTAGCTTGGTTCTCTTGATTCCAGAATACGTGAGGAACTCTTGTCACTTCGTGAGGAAGTCTTGTCACTTCGTGAGGAAGTTCTGTTGTCAAGGATTCGGGAGAGTTGAAGGTTTCAAGAGTTATTGAATCAGCTGCTCTCCCTTCAGCTGTTTGTTGAAAAGGGATCTGTTGAGCAGCCTCCTTTTTTTTCATTCCTTCTTTTGGCGGTTGAATGTTGTAAGTTTCATAAAAGTATTCGGGTGGAATTTCAATGATCTTGTTCAATTTTTCATCAATAGCGATTCTTTCTGCAAGGTCAATTTTTGTTGGTAAAGATAATTTTACTTTGATATTTTCGTTATTGAAATTCAATTGATTGAGTCTTGTACAGATGAAAGAAATATAATGTTGAGCGTCTCTAATATCGGCTTGTAAGATGTCTTGACGCACCATATCGTGAACTTTTGCTTGAGCATAAGAGCCGACATTTTCTGTTTGAGTGGTAAGAGTTTGTCCAAGGATTCTTTTTGTAATTGCTTTTTTACAGAAATTTAAAAGGTCATTGTACAGGTTTGATGAAGCGGTGGTATTTTTAAATTCAGCAAATTCAATGAGTGTATTATCTGAAATTACAGCAGATAAATCGGAGCCAAGATTTTTGACCATTTCCATTAATCCGGCTTTTTCTTCTTTCGATGAACCTACTTTATATTTACCGATTCTGATAGGTTTTCCATAAGTTTCAGTGAACGAAGCCCAATTATTGAGAGCGAAGGAAATAAAGGCATAATACTTAATGATAGACTCATATACAGAAGTATCTTGCCATAAACGAACAAATTGCAACTCTGGAAGTCTTTTAATCTTGTCTTCAACAAATAAGACTAATTCTTTATTTACCACTCTTAAATCAAGGTTTTTGTAGCTTTCAAAGTGGTCAATTTCGATTAGCTTTGTTTTTTTATAGATAATTTGTCGGAAGCAATTCCCTTTTAGTTTCAATTCAAGAGCGTGATTAATCAGCTCCGGCATAAATTCAATGAGAAAGTTTTCAAAGAATTCAGCTTGTTTTTTTGGTAAATCTTCCGGCAAGATAAACTCAGCAGATTTCAGAGCTTCCACCCTGACATCTGTATCTCCGGAAAGTGTGTCATCGTGCTTGTAAAGCTTGTTGTAAATATCATTGATTGACTGTAAATTTCCGGCATTTGCATTGTGAAAAGCCATAGAAATTTCGTCCGGTGTGATTTTTGAGAGCCAGAATTTTTCCGGTTCTTGGATTTTTGTTTGTGTTAAAATCAATTTTTATCTCCTTTTTTTAGACCCCCAACCCCTATCAAGGGGAGGAAGAGTAAAAATGTACTCGTTTTATTTCTCCCCTTTGTAGGGGTCGGGGGTTCTTTAATTTTTTTGTAGGCAAGATGCCTACTTTCCTATTACCAAAGGTCTGAGAATTGGTTTGCTGATCTTTTTTGGACAGATTCATATATGAAAGGATCGCTTGCTTGTTTCAGAGCCATAAAAGCACCTGCGAGAGCATCAGGTCCGTCATCGTTTGGATATGCCGGGAATCCAAGAATCTGATCAATTAGTAATTGTAAATCATCGGAATATTCATCAAGAAAGAGAATCCATCCCCATTCAAAAATAGGTTGAATTCTTTCAATGCGAATTTCCTTTTTTTCTTTATTTTCCACTCCTTGCACCGGTAGCAAGTAATTGTATTTTTCACCGAGTTTAGGAATAAAATCCCAAATAACTTTTTGCCAGAAATTGGATTCCATAAAGAGCAAAGCATTGTATTTATTATGCAGTGAATAAAGGTATTCAAGCATTTCAATGATGGAAGCTTTACGGATATAACAGTCTAAAAGATAGTATTTTTTATTGAAATATCCGATGGTCATAATTGCTTTGTAATCGGAGGTAGTTTTTTCACCAAGCGAAGGATCACAATAAGCAACGATTCTTTCAAATTTGATGTTTTGGAGTTCTGAACGATTGTAATACTTAAACCATTCTTCTTTGAATTTTAGTCCTTCAACAACCGGATTCATTCTCATGTGGCGTTCAAATCCGAATTTACCCATTGCGTTATAGATCGTTTTTAGGTCTTGTTTAGTGTAATTTTCTTTCCAAGTAGGATTGAATTTTCCATCATCCGCTTTGATAATGATCATTTTTCTTTGAGTAAATTTCCCGTCTTCTGTTGACTTTTTAAAGAGATTGAGAGCTGATTTCTGGTGAGTAAGATTCCCAAGCCAGACAACAAATCCCTTTCCTTTATCCAACGCTCCGTAAGCTTCTTCGGTGACAAATTGGAGTTTGTCTTGTGCGATTTTCGGATTGTATGAGTTGTGATCTTCGAGGTCATCAATATCAATATAATCCGGACGGTGTGAGATGTGGATTTTCCCACGAATACCGGTCTTGTAACCGATAGCAAGAAAGCGAGTTCCTTCTTTTATCGTGAAATCGTGTTCCTCTTGTGAAGAAACCGGCAATTGCTTCCCAAAATCGTGTAAAATTCTCTTATTATACAGAAGTTCTACTCTGATGGCAATAGTTCTTTCCATAGCAAGTTCTTTGTTTTTAGCAACTTTTACATTGAAATGAATTTTGCCGGTCAATGCCAACCAAAGCGGTTTGATTATTGATAAAAGAGTAGTTTTGCCAAGTCCTCTAAATCCGGCAATAGTCGTAATTTGCCCTCTAATATTTGTTTCCCTGTGCATTATTTTGTGCGGTTCTCCAAACTTCGCTTTTATGTAATGCGGGAAATAAGTTTTTGCAAAAAAGAACAGATCCTTTTCTGCTTTATCTTTGCGGATTCGTTGTCTTTCAGAAGTGTCATTGAGAAAAGATGTTGTATCCTTCTTGATGTTCTCAATCAAGGTCTGAATCTTTTTGTCGAATTCCTTATTTGTCATTGATTTAATCATTTTGTTTCCTTT
>JAOZMQ010000300.1 GCA_029934195.1 Candidatus Cloacimonadota bacterium
TTCCGTCATATTCCGCAGCGACATCCACCAAGCCTGCCGGATCATGCACATAGCGTTTTACACTGCTATCATGAGTTGCGGTAATCCGATTACCCAAAGCATCATATTCATACTCCCATGTCCCATCTGAGGGAGTGACAACACGGACCAGCCAGTTTTCAGCATCATATTCATAGCTCGTTGTGCCGTCCGCATCGGTTTTGGAAACCATGTTTCCGTCATCATCATATGTGTAATCGGTTCCACCGACCTGCGTATATTGATTCATATTATTGGTCGTGTAAGAAGTGGTTACGCCATCGTCCGTTACGCTGATGCGATTCCCGGCTTCATCGTATTCGTATGATACTTCTCTGCCGTCCGGGTAGGTTACGCCCTTAAGCTGACCCATAGCATCGTAAGCATAACGGGTCGTACCATCCAAAGTCGTCATGGAAGTACGGTTTCCGTTGTCATCATACTCGTAGTCAAAACGGGACTGGACAACACCTCCGGGTGAATAGTTGACCATATGAAGCAATTGTCCTGTTGCATCATATTCATAAGTGGTCTGTGTTCCGTTTCCTTTTGTCTCGCTCGCCAGACGCCCGTTTTCATCATAAGCGTATCGGACAATTTCCTTTCCGTCGCCGTGGGTCAGACTTTCAGGTCTTCCGGGGGCATCATATGTATAATTCAGGATATGCCCGTCATGACCGGTTCTTTTTGTTCGGCGGCCCGCATTGTTGTACTCAAAGGTGAATCCGTATCCGCCCGGATAATCAATCCGGGTAAGGAAATCCCGGGTGTCATACTGCATGGTAATCGTTCCGCTCAGAGAGTCGGCAGCAGATGCCAGATTTCCCTTTGAATCATATTCATAATCAATGGTTCTTCCGTCCGGGTAAATCTTTTTGGTGATCTGCCCCCTGTTGTTGACGGTGTAATCAATATAATCCCGGCGTCGGTTGGTATAGCCGTCTATATTACCCGAAGCATCATAGTCATAGGTTTCAACGGTTTCATCAGGATACACAATGCTTTCCGGATTACCGGCATCGTCATAGGTGAATTCGATCACATTGGACCGGGCATCCTCCAACCGGGTAAGACGGCTGTTATCAGGATCAAACGACATTCTGACAAGCTGATTTAACGGGTTTTTCATCCCCACAGGATTGCCGTTTGTATCATATGCGATGGAAACGGATTTCCCTTTGGGACCGGTGATCTGTGACATCAGGGAATTGTTGTCAGAGGCATTTGTCACTCTGGCTCCGTCAGGATACCGAATTTCCAGAACCTCTCCCCCGATCCCGAAACGAATGGATGTGCTCTGTTCCGAGTTGTCTGTGACAGTGACAGTACCGACATCATCATAGGCATAAGTGATACGCCCGGCATCTCCGTCAGGCTGTTCCGCAGCAAGGCGTCCTTTTTCGTCGTAGGAGTAATGGTAGTGAGTCAGATCAGGTAAGGTTATGGTAGTCATGGCATGAGATGACGGTGTACCGTCCGAGGGATTGTAAGCATAGCCGGTGACTACGTTTCCGGGTTCCTCAATTTCCGCAAGATATTCTCCGTCATAACGATATGTGACAACCCTGTTCCCCGGTGCGGTTACCTGGATGATTTGTCCGCTGCCATTGTAACTGATGGTGATATTTTCTCCGTCTGAATGAGCAATTTCAGTCAGCGAGTCGCCGGAATAGGAGAAGGTAAGGGTATTCCCGTTCAGATCCTCAACAGATGAAAGTTCGCCCGCATCTCCGAAACGCCAGATCGTTCCGGTCTTTTCACGCAATACATATCCGTTCCCCTCAGCCGTGAGATTGCCGAAGTCACCGGGTAATCCCTGGTAAGCTCCGGTCCCTGTGGCCTGAAATAAGCGTGCGGAGTTTCCGGGGCCTTTGATCGTAACATCTTCGTTATCCTCCTTCTCAGCCTTGTATTCGTAAATATGGTACCAGCCCCGACCAAAAGGCCCGACTCGGAAGCGGTCAGGTACGGACTGATACGCCACACGTCCGAAAACAAGTGGAATACCTGGTGCGGGGACATAGACATCCGTACCCGAGGCAAGTGTTGAGCGTGGATTAAATTCCGCGGATGCTTTGGAAAATTCAAACTGCAACAAGGTGCGGACATCATAAAGTGAAATATCGTCGGAATCCTCAACGGTCAGTTCATCTCCGACCAGAATTCCTTCTACAGAGCGGCTGTAGGTGCTGAGATAAGTGGCATCACGAGTTAAGGCCAGATGATATGTTGCCCATGTGCTTCCCAATTGCGTTTTTAAATTGGAAAAAACAACATTCCACACATCATCTTCCATATCATCAGGACGAATATCGTTTTCAAAGGAAGACCAGTCAATGGGCGTTGAATCTGCTGTCATTCTTTCCACGCTGAACTCAATCGCAGAACTGCCCAAGCCGGTCGGCACTTTGAAATAGACGGGAATACGATTAGCAGCCCCGGGCGGAAGTGTGCCCGCAGGCCCGTCATTATTAATTCCGAGGATTTGGACAGAGCCTTCTCTGAAAGGTTCGTCTTTTGAAAGCCGCATGGAGGCATTTGCATTGTTTGAGACAACGAAAAGCGGCGCGGATAAATCGGTTCCGCCGTCATTTTCGTATTCTATCCAACAGGTATATTTGCGTGAAGGCCGGACAAACTGAGGCGTGTTTACCACTACTCTGAGATGTCCCGGAATGCCGCCGGAGGTCACTTCAAAAGCAGCTTCCAAAACCGATGAGGATTCTCCCTCTTTCCTGATCTCAACATCGTAAACCCCGGGTTGAACGCCGTTCAGGTCGAATGTTGCATAAATCTCTGTCGGGGAAAAAATAACCACATCTTCCGTTGTAATCTCCGGAAGTCCGGCACTGGACAGTATTACCCGCGTGTCTTCTGAAAAGCTGAGACCGGTCAGTGTCAGCGTGGCCGTTCCCTCATTTGAAGCCGATCTGCTATACACATCACTTAAATATTGCTGATCAACATATCGGGCAGTAATCGTGTAAGACCCGCCTGCGGTGTCAACATCCGAACCGTTCAGATAAAACTCGTAGGTTTCGGCTTCTGTAGGCGAAATAAGAAGTTCATAACTGCCTCTCGCAGTCAGACTGTCCGAAGTATATTGATCGAATTCCGATCCGAAATAAACCGAGTGAATACCGGATTGCGGGACAACCTCAATTAGAAGTGCTTTTCCAGGTTCTGATTCAAAAGAAAAGTACTCAGTTTGGTATGAATTAATGGTTCTTTCGTATGTCACTCCCGGAGTAAGCTGGCTCCCTTCGGCGATGCCAAAGCTCCACGGGTCATAGTTGATATAATCGCTAACCGGGTCACCTCTTCCTTCAGGATTATAAAAACCGCCCTGTTCAGTATCGTCCGAAGGGTCATACGGGCCGGTAGGGTGTCCCCAATTATTGTAACGGGCATCAACAATATTGGAAGAGTCAGCATTGTGCATACCTGTTTCGTTTCCGCTGAAAATATTGTTTCTGATGGTAAGGGGATCGTTTAAAGATGATATGTAAATTCCATTCGTTTTGCTGTTCCTGATGGTACAGTTTGTTATCGTAGGTAAGGCGTTATTAATAATGTAGATATTTCCGACCTGGCTGCCTCCGTACTCAATCACACAGTGTTCCAAAACAGAGTTGCCGTCGGCCTGACCATTGAAGGTGATTGTCTGCCAGTCACCGGGTGCCGGTTCGGACGCATCGGATGTGAATACTATCGGATTGCTCTGTGTGCCTTGGGCTTTCAAAGCACCCAGATGAGCGGAAGCACCGACATTCAGGGTGACCCTGCTCCGCAGCCTCACCTCCGTGCCCGCCTCTATCGTCAGTGTCGCCGTCTCATCGGCACTCTTGCCTATTGTCACACTGGCATCTATGATAAAAGGCAGCGGGTTTTTCCTCCATGTGGTATTATCAGGGATACGGTAGGCGGAGGTTGCCACCAGTATTCCGATGCCGTCACCGCCGTTCCCGGAGCCGCCATTTCCCGTGACTCCGTCCAGCTTCATGCTGGGATGGAAAGCGAGCGCATAGCCGCTGTTATCCGAGAGGGTGTTGTCCGTAATCACCGGTCCCGAACCGCCTCCCGATCCGAAAATTCCGTGTGCGCCGCTGTTCCTGATGGTGCAGTTTGTTATCGTAGGTAAGGCGTTATTAATAATGTAGATATTTCCGACCTGGCTGCCTCCGTACTCAATCACACAGTGTTCCAAAACAGAGTTGCCGTCGGCCTGACCATTGAAGGTGATTGTCTGCCAGTCACCGGGTGCCGGTTCGG
>JAOZMQ010000028.1 GCA_029934195.1 Candidatus Cloacimonadota bacterium
CCAATTAATCTTTCTTCATGAGCTTCTGTTCTTCATGGTTAAAAAATTCCTTTTCGTTCAGATACTAAGTAGTACTTGAACGAAAAGGATAAAAGCCACTGATTGCACCGGATTTAAAAGAATAAATTCTTATTGAGATCTTATTCATAATGGATAAATTAGAAAAAAATTTAAACTTATCCAAATATTTGTAATTTCTCGCAATTTCCGTCTATTATTTATTCTCTTAAATCCGCGTAACTCTGCATAATCCAAGACTTATCCTTTTTCTGAATTTCTTTTTTTTTCCGCAAAATTGAAAAGGGAAGAACGAAAGGCAATAAAATAATAATGAAGAATGAAAAATTTGACCACATTAAATTTTTACTAAAAAAGCTGTAACGGTGGGCTATTTATAAGATTAGCAAAAAAAAGAGAATTTTGAGGACAGGTCTTCTGAAATTGTAATTGAAAATCAAAAATGTTAATATTGACTGAAAATTATTCATAGAAATATTTGTGAAAATCAAATGGAGATCTTATATGAAATGGCGAATTATTATACATAAAAAAAAATCTGCTGCAGAAAATATGGCAATTGATGAAGCAATTATGAATGGAATATCTCATAAAACTAGTATTCCTACTATTCGTTTCTATGATTGGACTTTTCCAACAGCATCGTGTGGATATAATCAAATAGCGGAAGAAGAAGTTGATTTCAACATCTTAAAAGAAAAAGGTTATGAATTTGTAAGACGACCAACCGGTGGAAGACTTGTTTTACACAAAAATGAAATTACTTACTCTGTTATCTCACCACTAAATGAAAGATTGGAAGGAAATGTACTTGATACTTATTCTGAAATAAGTAAAGCTCTTGCAAATGGCTTAAAAAGAATGGGAGTTCCAGTGGAATTTGAAAAAGGAACTCTCAATCCAATGGAACAAAGACAAGCAAATAATCCTTGTTTTACAAGTAGTTCACGTTACGAATTAAACTGTTTAAAGAAAAAAATTGTAGGTTCTGCACAGGTTAGAAGCAAAAATGTTTTATTACAGCATGGATCAATTCTACTAAACGACAATCAAAGTGAAATTGCTTTTCTTTTGCCAAATATTGAAGAAAATAGAAGAATTAAACTTGCAAAATTCTTAGAAAGGAAAACTATTTCTATTAATAAAGTAACAAAGAAAAATTATTCCTACGAGCAAGCTGTAAAATTTTTAGTTTCCGGTTTTATTGAATCTTGGAAAAATGATACTTTTGCTATTGGAGAATTCCTAACGCAAAATGAAAAAAATGAAGTTAAAAAACTTGTTACCGAGAAATATTCAACACAAAAATGGAATTTGAAAAAATAACCTTATTTTCTCTGTATCCATAAATGATTCTCATTAATGAAACTCTTTGTAAATCAATAACTTCTATAAATAAAGAGAATATACCATTAGTCTCTTATTTATAATTTTTTTTTGTATTTTTTGTTTATGAAATTCATTTTTTCATGGTAAATCTTTTTTGTTTCTTTTGGGATTTTATTTCTTTGTTCCTCAGTAATTTTAAGCATTTGAATATTTTTGTTTACAAAAATTATCACTTTCATATTTATGAAAAAGATTATTGATTCCACTATAAAAAGTGTAGAATTTTAGAGATAAAATAAATGAGACTAACCCAATAAAAGGAAAAATTAATCTCAATTCTTTATTTTAGAAGGTTTTTTTCGTGTCTTTTAACTTGGTCTCTGCTTAGTTATGCAAGCAGACAGGTAGCTAAATATCTTTTTATAGTGAGCTTATTTTAATTTTTTAAAGATACCCAAAATTCTAAATCAAGGAAATTTAATATGCTTAATATTGCACTTTTTGGTCCTGCTGGTGCAGGTAAAGGAACTCAGTCAAAATTATTAATGGAAAAATATGACCTTGTTTATATTGCAACTGGTGATATTTTGCGACGTGAAATCAAAAAAAAATCAGCGATTGGAAAAAAAATTAAAGCTGTTGTTGATAAAGGCGGATTGGTTTCTGATGAAATAATCGTACAGATTATTAAACAAGAAATAAAAAAAAACCCCGGTGTACATGGCTTTCTATTTGATGGTTTTCCAAGAACTTATGTACAAGCGTATATTTTTGATGGACTTTTACAATTAATGCATACTTCTCTTTCTTGTATGTTGAGTTTGGAAGTTCCAAATAAGATTCTAAAAGAAAGACTGATGAAACGTGCACAAATAAGTCATCGAAATGATGATACAGAACAAGTTATTGATTTTAGATTACAAGAGTATGAACGGAAAACAATTCCCGTTGCAGATTATTATAAAGAAAAAAAAATTTATTATCCAATAGATGGTTTAGGAACAGTTGATGAGGTTTTTAAGCGCGTATCTCATCATGTAGATTTAACTTTAAAGAATGCTTTACTCAATATCATTCTATATGGATATCCGGGAGCCGGTAAAGGAACTCAAGCCAAATTGATAGCTGAAAAATTCGGGCTTGTTTATATTTCAATCGGGAAAATTCTTAGAGAAGAAATGAGAAATGATTCCGAAATGGGAAAGGAAGCTAATACTTATATTAAGCATGGTTTATTTGTTCCTGATGAAATTGTAATTAAATTAATTGAATCAAAATTTAGAATGAATCCAAATGCAAAAGGTTATGTTTTTAAAGGTTTTCCAAGAACAATGATTCAAACCTATATTCTTGAAGGATTATTGCTGAGACTTAAAACTTCTGTTTCCTGTATTATCAATCTTGATGTTTCACCTTTAGAATCAATACGAAGACTTACTTTGAGGGGAAAGACAAAAAACAGTAGAGATTATGATCTTGATATTGAAGCAATAATTAAACGTTTGGAAGAATACGAAGAGAAAACAATTCCAGTAAGAAAATTCTATAAAAATAAAAGTAAAGTTGTTTCTATCAATGGAATAGGATCAGAGGATGAAATCTTTCAGCGAATTGTTTCTTCTATCAAAAAAGCTCATAAAATTATCAAATAAAAATGTTTGAAGGAGTTCTTTTTGTTGTTATTGCCATTTTTTATCTTGTATGGAAACAAACAGGAAGCGTTTATTTTATTGTCCCCATAATTATTCATAAAGTAACGCACAAAAAACGAATAGCACTAACTTTTGATGATGGTCCGCACCCCAAGTTTACTAAGCAAATTATTGATATTTTACAAGAATATTCAATAAAGGCAACTTTTTTTGTAACTGGTGAAAATGCAGAAAAAGAACCAAATCTTATAAAAGAGATAATCGCAAATGGAAATGAAATTGGAAATCATTCTTATTCGCACAAATCACTTTTCTTAAAATTCTATAAAGAGATCGAAACAGAAATAAAAAAAACTGATAGTATTCTTAGAAATCTTGGAGTAAAAGGGGCGATACATTATCGGCCTCCATTTGGTCGTTTTTTTTTAACGACTTTAATAGTGCTATCCAAAATGCACAAAAAACTGATTTTATGGAATTTAGGTCCCAAGGATTTTAAGGCAAAATCTTCTGAGGAAATTTATCTAAAAATTCTTAAAAATGTCTTTCCAGGTTCAATTATTCTTTTGCATGATGGAAATGGTGATAGAACCAAAACAATCATTGCTTTGCAAAAAATTATACCTGAACTTTTATCACAAGGTTATATTTTTGAGACTATTAGTGAGTTTATTGAAGAACTCTAAAATAAAATTTTGGGGACATCATTTCCCCAAGCTTTTCATAGTTTAATATCTTTTTATAATGTCTTATAAGGTTAAAAAATAAAAAAAATCTAATACAAGTCGCTGTTGCAAAAGTTATTTTATTGCTGCGACTAATGGAGAAAAAATGCAAAATACTAGGAAAAACGAAAAAATTCTCGTTATTAATTGTGGAAGTTCCTCTCTCAAGTATGAAGTATATGCAATGCCACAAAGAAAAAGTCTCGGTAAAGGATTGGTGGAAAGAATTGGTTCTGAAAATGGGCATATCATTCAAAAAAACTCTGTAGGAAAATTAGAAAAAACTGCTTCTATTCCAGACCACTCTACTGCTATGAGATTTGTAACAGAAGCTCTTACTGATGATACTTATGGGCTTATCCATAATATGAATGAAATTTCTGGTGTTGGACATCGTGTCGTTCATGGTGGAGAAGAATATTCTTCTTCTGTAATTATAGACAATGCAGTAATAAAAGCGATAAAAAATAACTCTGAACTTGCTCCGCTTCATAATCCTCCAAACTTAGATGGTATTCGTGCTACTATGGAATTTTTACCTGAGGTGAAACAAATTGCTGTCTTTGATACTGCTTTTCATCAGACACTTCAACCAGCTGCTTACTTGTACGGAATCCCAAGAGAATTGTATCGAAAGTATAAAATAAGAAGATATGGGTTTCATGGAACAAGCCATCGTTATGTGGCAGCAAAAGCGATGACTATGCTTAAGCGATCTCCAGAAAATACAAATGTAATATCTTGCCATCTTGGAAATGGAGCATCAGTTACCGCAATTGAAAATGGTAAATCAATTGATACTTCTATGGGATTTACACCATTAGAGGGTTTAATGATGGGTACAAGAAGTGGAGATATTGATCCTTCAATAATTTTCTATCTTTTGGATCGAGGTTATTCTACAGCGGAATTGAATACAATGCTTAACAAAAAAAGTGGATTATTGGGGTTATCTGAAATATCAAACGATCTCCGTGATGTTGAAAAAGCTGCTTTGAATGGTAATATTAATGCCAAAGAAACACTTGATGTTTATGCTTATAAAATTAGAAAATATATCGGTGCTTATGCTGCTAATCTTGTGAAAGTTGATGCACTTATTTTTACTGGTGGTATTGGAGAAAACAGCGTTACTATGCGACATAAAATTTGTGAATATCTTGAAAATATTGGAATAGTTATGGATTATGATAAAAATCGAGAAATTGGTTCAAATCCGGGAATAGTTTCCAAAAATTATTCTAGAACTGCAATTTGTGTGATTCCTACTAACGAAGAATTACAGATTGCAGTGGACACTTATCAATTAATCTACGGAGTAAATTTTGTTGATAGAAGAAAAACAGTAGAAGTAATTTTATAAGAAATTTAAAAAATTTCTTTACAGAAGGAGATGATAAACTTTATATTACACCTTAGTTGTTGTTGCAAAATAAACTTTACAAATCCGCAAAGAATTATATATTTGTTTAAGGCATCAAAATTGCAAGTATGCTGGTTGCTGAACTTATCGAAATATTGATGTTTAAGATTTTAGTAACACAGAAAAAATTCATAATTTAAAGTCGGTTTATAAAAGTAATTTTGCTACAGCAACTTATTGGAGGAAATGATGAAAAAAGAGAAAATGGTAGAATATTTAAAATGCAATAAGCTATTTGCAAATGTTTCCTTAGAAGATTTTCAAAGTATTGATTTTTCAGAATTTAAAGTTCAGGAATTTAAAAAAGATGAAGTTATTATTATCCAAAATAGCGTCGCAACTCACTTTTATTTAATCCTTGAAGGTGAGGTAAATATAATTAAAAAAAACTTACAAGGGGAAGAATTTTTCATCTTTTCTCGCAAAAAAACAGATTTTATTGGAGATTCTGTTTTAGTATCAAATTCAAAAAGAAATGCAAGTGTTAAAGCAAAGACAAATGTTATTTTAGCAAGCATAAAGAAAGAAGATTTACTTTTATTAATAGATAATATTCCAATAGTTAAGGATAATTTACTTCAAAGAATTTCTGAAAGATATAGCGAATCAGATAGAAAAACTGTTAATGAAATTGAATACAGGATGATGCTGGAAAAATTGAATAAAGAAATTGTTGAGAATCAAGATTCGTTAATTTCTGTTAATACTAAACTTCAAAAAACACTTCTTAAGCTTAGGGGAAACCAGAAAACTATAATTGAGCTTGAAAGAAAAAATTCAGTTTTAGCGACAGCTGTAACAGTTAATCATAAAATTAACCAGCATTTGATGATTATTGATGGAAATATTGAATTAATCGAAATGCTTATTGATTCTAAAGGTAAAAGCCAATTTAGCAAAAAATTCAAAAGAATAAAAGATGCAGTTAATGAGATTGCAAATATTTTGAAACAAATGGAAAATATTGAAGAAGTTAAGTTTAGTAAATATGCTGTGGAAACAGATATGATTGATCTTTAGTATCTGAACGAAAAGATTTTAACCTGAAGCAATGAGAAACTTATATTAATGATAATTAAAAACTCCCTGTCTTTTGCAACAAACGTACTCATTTGCGTGAAGCGAGAACAGTGAGACCCTATTATTAAATACTTTAATTGTTTTTTTTAAATCCCGGAGTCCCTACTATCGTGAGGGGCTCTTTCTTTATGAACTTCTGTTCTTCATGGATAAAAAATCCTTTTCGATCAGATAGTATATAATCAAGGTCAAGACAACAATTACAAAACTTCTTTCAAATTTTTTATAATATTTGGGATTGTTGATGCTAAAGCAGATTTTAATTGTTTCATTATTTCTAAATCTGGCTTACCTGTCCATTCATCCATAAATATCTTTTTAAACTCAATTGAAATACAACAACCTGTTTCTGGAAATGTATTATGAACCCATCTTGCAAATGGACCTCCTGGGAATTTCACATCAAATCGAGTATCAAAACTTCTTCCATTAATAGAAAATTCCGAGAGATCATTTCCCAAAACAGATATTAGATTTGTCCATTTTGGAGGGATATTACTTGTTCCAAGATTTATTTCTGGATTTTCTTCAATCGGATCAAAATCAGCTTCAGGACCATTACGCCGGTGATTATACGAATGAATATCATAGACAAAAAAAGTACCAAAAGATTTTTCCATTTCTTTGAAAAAGATCTCAGTTCTTCGGTAAAAAGTATCATAATCTTTTAGGGATTTTTCAATCATTTCTTTAGAAGGTGATTTTTTTCTCACAGATAATCCCCAAGCGTCATTTGGTTTAAGATAAACGGCTTTTGAGCGATTCCTATTAACATCAACTTGAAATCTACTGGTATAATTTATAATACGATTACCAGTAATTTCAGTAAAATATTCTGTAAATGGATCTTCCTCTCGTAATTGGTCAGCTTCAGAAATTCCAATGTTATCTTTAAAATCCAAATCTAAATCATGTCCATTATGAATTGCAGTACAAATAATTGGAATTTTATAATCAAAGTTAAAAATAGAATTCATTTTTTCCTCAGACTTTTTGGGTTGTTTATTGAATAATGATTAAAGGAACTAACATCTCAGTTTTAGATAAACCACCATGATAGCCAATAAATGAGGTTTCATTTTCTGAAATTTGAGGGTCATGAAAAACGTAATTATCTTTCATTATTAGTATGAAATCGCCAATTCTATCTCGTAGTTTTGAATTTTCTTTATATAGACCAAATAAATTCATTTTAATTGCTTCATCTGCTGATAAAATATCACAAGAGTAAAATAAATTTTCACGAATATATTTTTTGAAATCATCAACTTTTGCCACTTTAACATAACAATATGGTGTTCTTGGTTCACCAGATAAAGCAAAATGCAGACATTCTTTCAATTTAGGATGATCTTTCATTTTGATTATTTTTTCTGGTTCAGTGTTTAATAGCCCGTGATCAGCAGTAATAACAATAGTAGTGTTTTTATCTTTTACAGAATTATAAATTTTTTCCACCATTCCCTCTAATTCTTTAAAGTGATTATTAATTTCTTTAGAACCAACTCCGTGAATATGGCTTAATTTGTCGAATAATGACCAATATCCGTAAATAAATTTTTCTTCATCATCAATACTAACAGAATTAATAATTTTCTCTGCAAAATCATCCAAGTCTGAATAACCAATTTTAGTTGTTCCTGTTGAGATAAAATTATTATAATCTGTATTAATCAGTGCTTGAGGTGTAATATAAATGCAATTTCTATTTAGATTTTCAAAAATAGTGGGAAAATTAAATATTTTTTCAGGAGCAATATTGGATTGTGAATATGTTTTATCACCAAAACGGGGACTAAATGGAAGAATTACAGAGGTACAGCCTAACTCTTTTAGAAAGACGAACCAACCAGTCATAGCATGCTCTTGAGTGGAAAGTCCACTTGCAAACGATGTAATTGCAGCAGCTGTTGTAGAAGGAAAAACAGAAGTTATTTCAGTTTTTAAGAATCTATTAAAGATAGATTCTTTGTTACGAGTTCTTAAATATTCAGCTCCTAAACCATCAATGATAAGAAAAATTAATTTTTTTTTGTTTGAAAGAGGATTATTTTTTAGATAATCTAATTGTGGATAAATAGGTTTTGATCCCATTTGCAACATTAAAGAACTAACCAAATTCACGATGCAATTTCCATTGTATTCCGGTTTGTACATTGATAACCTCATTTATTTTTATACTGTACATTTTTCTAAAGGCATGTTTTTTTGTCAAACCTAAAGACAGAACATCTGATCTCATTGTACTAAAATAGTGTCAATTCAAGCTTGAAAACCCCTCTTAATCTCCCCTACCAAGGGGAGAAACCTTAATCCCCCTTGATAGGGGGAATGCGAACGAGTACGTTCGGAAAAGGGGGTTTATCTTTTGCGTCATTTGAAACTTGACTTAACACTAATACCTGAACAAGAAAAGGATAACCACCGGATTTACGCGAAGTTACGCGGATTTAAGAGAATAGATAATAGACGAAAAATAGCGAGAAATTACAAATATTAGGATGAGTTTAAATTTATTCTTTTAAATCCGTGCTAATCCGGTGCAATCAGTGGCTTTTTTCTTTTCGTTCAAATACTAAACTATTAGTTTTCACTACCGAATAAATCAATACGGTTTCAAGTTTCTATTTTGATTCTTATGGGATTTAATTATTTTTTAAACTCTTTTGTAATTATTACTTACTCTGCCAAAATTCCAAACAGCATTATTGCAGGTGCGATTGTTTCCCAAACGGTAAATTCTGAATGTAATGGTATTAATTCAGTATCATAAATTTTGTAAAGTTGTGGTACTTTTTCAAAATTCGGATAAGTGGGAAATTTATCTTGAAGCCAATGTTTTCTTTTTCCGACAGGAGCATAAATCCAAATTCCAGGAACTGGTTCAGAAATGTTATCATTCATAGAATCTAAATGTAAAGGATGTTTTATGTGGTTATTACCTATACCGGAGGACATTATTTTCCCTGTAGGATTTGCACCAAGACAAAAATCAGCAGACAAAATAATCCAATTATAAAGGTTTTCATCTTTTGTAATCAGCCAAGCCAAAATCAATAAATCCATTTGCCTTACAGAGCCAGTTCCATATCCGTAAGCAGAATATGGATGTTTGAAATGCTTGTAGCCATTTCTATCATTTTTGAGAATGGTATTCCATTTTTGTTGTATTTTGTGTTGCAAATTTTCTTTTTGACTTTCTGTAAAAAAGGAATTATTAGAATTGCAGAATGTATAAGCAAACCAGAGATGTGTACTGTTTAAAAAATCTAACTTTTCAATATTATTAATAATTGGTTGAATAAATTGTAGATATTTTGGATTTGCTGAAATATCCAATAGCCTAAGAGCAGCAGTGGCAATAATGATTTCCTGATTGAATTTTTGAGGTGGAAATTTCTGAGTTCCAATTTCAAAAGCTTCTTGGCTACTTTTTTCATATTCATTAGCTTTGTGTAATTCATTCATTTCGTAAAAAATCTTTGATAAATGAGCAGTTCCAATAGCGTAATAAAAACAGGAAAGCCCCGTGACAGAAAGCAAAGCATAAGTATTCGTTTCGTTGGAAGAATTAGTTAGCCAATTATTTCCTGATTGGTGTTGTGGATGTGAATTTGATTCTGAACCGGAAGGAATTCCTCCATCTCGCCATTGATTTTGTTTGTAGAAAGAAAAAAGAAATTCAGTTTCATCAATGATATCGGGAATAGAATTATTAGATTCCGGTAAATTAAATGTTCTTTTTTGAAAAACATTTTTATTCTCATCAAAAACTGTTAGCAAATATTCAGCAATTATTAAGTGTTCCGGTTTTCTATCAAAATCTCCGGCATCATGATATCCACCTGAAACTTGTCTAAATTCTTTGATTTCTTTTTCAAGAAATTTATCTACTTCTGCGAAAATATTTTCCGGCAAATTCCAAGAATCTCCAAAAGAATATTCTGGCATTACTTGTAAAATAGAATGTTGTTTACACGCTGGACGTATCCATTTAGTAAACTCTTTATCCAAAGTAATTCCGCATCGTTGATGATACAAAACTCGAAATGTCTTTTCTAATGGTTCATTTAAAATATTATTGTTTACTTCAAAAGTTAATGAACGTCCAATTCCCGGAATTTTGATAAAAAATTTACCTTTAGTTAAAGATGAAATATCCATTCGATAGAGATTTTCACCAGAAAAATTCTCTTTATATGCTCCTTCATCTTTTATTTTAGAAGAATGAACAAGCTCCAATTTTTTAGAAAAGACCAATTTTTTATCATCAGCGTTGATAATATTGAAAATTTGTTTTTTTGTACTCAAAGCACCGGCTGTTCCGAGCCACTTTCCAAAATAAGCGTATTTTATTTTGGCTTTTTCAAGATAACCAAGTTGATTGATTTTTATAGATTCACAGAAATTTTTGTCTGTATTCCACACAAATTCAATACAATGATTTGTTTCTCCAAAAGAAAATTCAATAATATATTTTGTACCTTCAACAAAGTCTTGTTTTTTTTTGAGAAAAATATTTATTCTATATGAAGCTTTTTTATATGGTTTAGGTTTAGAAAATATCTGTTCCGGATAGAAATAATATCCCATTTTATCAATTGAAGAAAGATTGTTATTCTCAGTAAGAAATATTTTTGATTTTTTATAATATTGAGTAAATTTTTCAGTATTAGTTCCTGTAGATATTAGGAAATTTACTCCAATAACCTTCTCTGAATAAATTGATATCTTTGCGTCATTCATATTACAATCTACTAAATTTAGTGATTGTGAAAATATTTTATGAATTGGGATACATAAAAATATCATAATAAAGAGAAATCTAATCTGTCTGTTTTGATTCATAAATCCTCATTTAAACATTGATAAAATATTGAAAATTCAGAATATCTTACCTCATATTCTGTTAAACTTAGCATAATGTGAGGTCAATTGTTCTGAAATTTCTTTCTTTAACTTTTCAATATTCTGCATTGCAATTTTTAATTCTTCGGTAAATATTTGTAGTGAATCGAGATGACAAAGCGGGTTCAAAATATGTTTTCGCTCAGAATCGATTTCGGTTAAAATTCTTTTGAAATATAAGTAATTACTTTGAACTTTTTCTTTTTGCTTTAACTTATTTGCTGATAATGTTGAAATTATTAGAAATAAAAATATTAGAATTACTTCTTTTTTCATCTTTCTCCTTTTATTCTCTGCTTTTGATATTGCTCTTTTGTGTATAATGTCACCTGCCTGCTCGGTGACCACAAGGAGGCAAATATCACACATATCTCTAAAAGTCAATATTTATAATGAAAGCAATCTCAAATATATTATCTATTACAGATTTACCTAATAGATTTAACAAAAAAAAATATCACCGAATTTAACAATATAAAAAGCAGGATTTTAAATTTCTTAGAAATTTTTGTAATATTTAGAACCTGAACGATAAAGGAATTTTTATCCATGAATGGAGTGAAATTAATGAAAAAAGAGTCATTGGAAAATTAGATTTGGATTAAATCAACAGGCTCATTTATGAAAGTTAATTTTAATTTTCTCCTTTTCCGATTATAATAAAATCAGGAGGAAAGAAATGAAACCATATAAGCTTCTTTTTAAAATTAACCGATTAATCGCCGACAAGAATAAGGGAGTAGATTTAGATTCTTCAATAGATAAATTTATAAAGTTGAAACAAATTCAACCTTATAAGCTTGATGTTTTTGATGTAAAAATTATTGCGTATTTATGGTCTGAAATTCTAAAGACATCAAGAAGATATACCGACCTGTTCGATATTCTTGGCAAAGTAATAAATTCAAAAAGTGTACAGATTGAGTATTTAGAAAATATTATCACTCTTCTTAAAAAAGAGGTTCTATATTCATCAACCAAAGAAGTCATAATTAAAAAACATGGGTTCAATCGAGTAAACGCTTCAGTAACTTACAAAAAACGAGAATTGATTGATTCTGATTTGGAGTTCCATTGGGATTTTCTTCAACTGATTCTTGATGAAAAAGATGAGATTAAATTAGATGTCAACATACCTTATGAAAATAACAAAGAATTCCTTGATGATTGGTTTTCATATCTTGATGAACTGCAAATCTTCACAAATAATAATTTTCATGATCGAAGAAAAAACAAACGATTGGAAAACTATGAAGTCAAAGAATATCTCAGAGTTGTTGATCTGAAAAAAAGATTAGAAACCAGATTAAGCAAGACAGAACAAATACTCCCATTCAACGATCTTGTTGAAGAATATCAATTAGATGAAAAGGAGTCTATAATCCTCATGTATTTGGTTAAAACAGAAATGGAAGGTTATTTTTGTAGAATTGATGATATTATTAAATTGATAAGCATGGATTATCATGAAACATATACTAATAAGCAATATGTGTCATCTGAGGCAAATCTTGTTCGGAATAATCTTATAGAAATCCCTGAAAATACATTCTTTTTATCCCAAACAAATGATGTTAAAGTCTCCCCTGAAATCTTGAGAAGAATTATTCATAAAACTCCTGTAAACGATGAAGAGCGTCTAAAACAAATTCTGCGAGGAAATGACATGTTTACTCTTATACGACCATCTCAAACATTTGATCAACTTATTCTTCCAAAAGAGATAAAGAAAACGATAAAAACCTCTTTAATGCAATACAAAAAATCGGTAAACTCTATCTTGCAATCATGGGGTTTATTCGATGAAAATACAGAGACTGTTGGAGTTCAGGGAAAGTCCGAACCAGGAATGCTGATGTTATTTTATGGAAAACCCGGAACAGGTAAAACTTTTACTGCCGGAGTAATTGCAAACTCATTGGGAAGGGATCTCCTCGTTACTGACATTAGCAGAATTAAATCAAAATGGGTTGGTGATAGTGAAAAGAACATAAGAAAATTATTTGCAACATATGAAAGAATTGTAAGAAGAGTTGAAAAACCACCAGTTTTATTATTGAATGAAGCTGACCAGTTTTTAGCTAAAAGGATAACTAACTCTCAAAGCTCTGTAGATAACATGCTCAATTCAATGCAGAACCTTCTTTTGGAAGCTTTTGAGAAACTCAAGGGATTTCTAATCGCTACCACTAATTTGCACAATAATTTTGATGAAGCATTCAGCAGAAGATTCCACCTTAAACTTGAACTTCCCATACCAACAGCTTCAGAAAGATTAGAATTATGGAAAACACAATTACCAGATAAAATTCCAGGATACAAAGATATTGCATTTGATGAACTTGCTAAGAATTATACTCTTACAGGTGGTCAGATAAAAGTTGTTATTAGAAATGCCTGTACTGAAGCAGCATCAAGAAATATTCCTTTGCTAACTCAATCTGATTTAGTTAAATTTTGTCTTTTGGAAGATTCATCTGCTTTTGATAAAAACAATAGAAGAATTATTGGATTTTAAAGTTTGTGTATTGGAAATAAGAATGGAGTCGATTGTTTCTTCATATTGTTTATTGAATTTAGAAACTTGTAACTGCTGAATTAAATATTGATAATTTATAAATTTATTAAACTTCTTTTTAAATCACTTAAATTTTCATTATAATATAATAAATCATGAGGAGGTAAAATGCTGAAATTAACACCGGGAAAAACCTGTATATTTTGTGGTGAAACAAAGGGACAGAAAATAGTTGCCCAAAAAATAAGAGGAATGATGGTTACTAAAGAAAGAAATAACGGAATTAAAAATCATAGAATTGAGATCACAAAAGGAGGTCAGACGGAAATTTATTATTTTTCATATTGGGGATTTGAAGATAAAATGTCTTCAGAAATAATTGATAGAGCAAAACAATTAATCCAAAATCTCAAGCATCCATGGTTTTGTCAGAAGTGTGGTAAGCGGATTTGTAGTATTTGTGGAGAGCCAATAAATTATCCTGTAGGAAGCGATATAATATTCGAAAGCGGTTGCACAACACATATTCCTATAATACCCGCAGATTTAGGTTGCATAAATCAAAAGTGTAAAAAATATCGTAAATTTGATTGGTTTAAAAGTAAAATATAATAAACTAAAAAGCAGGGAGTCTCTCTTCTTTTCAGAGACTTCCTCGCTTTGTCACAAATCATTCTAACAGGTTGTGATATTTCGAAGAAGTCTCTACTTCGTGAGGAACTCCTTGAAATATCGTGAAATAAATTTAGGAGGTAAATATGGAACATAAAATAATTGAAAACGAATTTAAGTGGATTCCGCTTGATAAAAGACCAAGCCGTTTCGGTGGTCCAAGTTTATATCGAAAAAAGGAAAAGCGACACCCTCTTCTGTGGTTAGCTCGTAAAGGAAATGAGCTTTATCTTGTAAACTCATCAAAAGAATCTCTCGATTTCGTCATTTCTACTTCAGGTGGATTTGCAACTGAAGATGAAGATATTTTGACTTGCGAAGGACCTAAATATGAATATAAGAATGTAAAACCCAATAATGCAGTTAAAGTTGAAGAATTTGATGGCTACTATGATTTAGATTTTGTTATACAAGTTGATTTAAAAATTCAATCAAAGAGTATTGGGTGCATTACGATTAAAACTCCGCCTGAAAAAGGAGGTATTGGAGAAACTGTTCTTCTTTGGGACACTTTTGAAAATGGAAAATATGTCGTAATTATAGTTGAATGAAGAGATTCAAAAACCAAAACAAATATTATTTTCAAGAAGTCCCTACTTCGTGAGGAACTCCTTGAAACAAAAGCAGGGAGTCTCTCGTATTTTTCAGAGACTTCCTCGCTTTGTTCGCAAACCATTCTAACAGGTTATGAGATTCAGGTGTTCTGAAGGTAAGATCAGAATTAAAACAATGTTTTTGAGAGAAACAGAAGAAAGCACCTGCATTGAATTGAATAATCCATTAAAACAAGGATTGATAGCACATTAATGGAGAGTGGACGTAAAAGAATTTTTGCAGATATAGAGGTTAG
>JAOZMQ010000301.1 GCA_029934195.1 Candidatus Cloacimonadota bacterium
CGAGGAATAAAACGGGTACGTTTAAAACGAGTACGTTTAAAACGGGTACGTTTTTTTGGTCTTTTTGAATTTTTCCTTTCTTGTAATAGTCCTGTCTTCATAGTTAATAATTTTTTTCCCTTCAATCGATAGTTTTTCAAGAAATTTCGGATGTTTTTTTTGCTGATCATAGTTATAACTCTATATGATTTAGAATTATAAGTTATTTCTGATTTGTGAGACATTAAGTCATTTGTCATTCAACCCATAATTTTTCCAACTTGACAAAAAAACAAAACAAAAGCAGCTGACAAAAAGTCTGGGAGAATAGATAAAATGAGTACAAAAATTTTAAAAAAAGGTTATACTTTTGATGATCTTCTTCTTATTCCACAAAAATCTGAAATATTACCTTCAATTGTAAAAACATCAACACGTTTAACAAATAATATCAGTTTAAAAATTCCAATTATAAGTGCGGCTATGGATACAGTGACAGAATCAAATATGGCGATTGGTGTTGCACGTGAGGGCGGAATTGGAGTAATTCACAAAAATCTTTCTATCGAAGAGCAAGCAACAGAAGTTAGAAGAGTTAAAAGATATGAAAGTGGTGTAATAACACAGCCTGTTACATTGCCTCCGAATGCTCTTATCAAAGATGTACTTGAGTTGAAAAAGAATTATAATTTTGGTGGATTTCCAATTGTCTCTGGTAATAAACCTGTTGGAATCTTAACTAATCGTGATCTGAGATTTGAACTTGATAATACAAAAAAAGTTTCGGAATTAATGACTCCAGCTGACAGATTAATAACCGTTTTAGATGGAACAAGTATGGAAGAAGCGGAATTTCTTCTACATAAACATCGAATAGAAAAACTTCTTGTTGTTAATACAAAAGGAGAGCTTTGCGGTATGATTACAGTAAAGGATATTATGAAACATATCAATTATCCGAATGCTGCAAAAGACGATCAGGGACGTTTATTGGTTGGGGCTGCTATTGGAAATGGGGGAGACTTCCTTGAAAGAGCTCAGGAATTAGTTAATAATCAAGTTGATGTTATTTTTATTGATAATGCTCACGGACATCATATTAATAATCCGGTTGCTATAAAAAAAATTAAATCGGCTTTGAATATTCCAATTGTTGCTGGCAATATTGCTACAGGCTCCGCAGCTCAGTTTTTAATTGATGCCGGTGCAGATGCAATCAAAGTAGGAATCGGTCCCGGATCTATTTGTACAACTCGGGTTGTTGCAGGAGTGGGAGTTCCACAATTAACAGCGATTATGGATTGTGTAGAAATTGCTCAAAAAAGTAATATTCCGGTTATTGCTGATGGTGGAATTCAGTATTCTGGTGATATGGTAAAAGCTTTAGCTTCTGGTGCTGATGCTGTTATGCTTGGTAGTTTACTCGCTGGTACGGATGAAAGTCCCGGAGAATTTGTTCTTTATAATGGAAGAAGATTCAAATCCTATCGTGGAATGGGATCAATTGGAGCGATGAAAAAAGGGAGCAAAGATCGATATTTCCAAGAAAATTCAGAAGAGCGTAAACTTGTAGCTGAAGGAATTGAAGGAATGGTGCCTTATAAAGGACCAATTTCTGATTATCTTTTCCAATTAATTGGTGGTTTGAAAGCTGGAATGGGATATTGTGGAACACCTTCCATAAATGATTTACAACTTAATGCAAAATTTATTGAAATTACAGCAGCCGGATTGAAAGAAAGTCATCCGCATGATGTTAGAATCACCAAAGAAACTCCAAATTATCAATATCAGAATTGATGATTTGTATGGGAAAGTAGTCATCTTGGCTACAGGTCAACTACGATCTTTTTTTCTCATTTGTTTTTTGAATATCTTTAAAGTGAATGAAAAATGACACCTCATAATAAAGCGTATCTCACAAGTTATAAATATCATCTGAAAGTAGAAAAAGGATTGTCTAAAAACACAATTGAATGTTATTTGTTGGATCTGGAACAATTCTTTTTCTATTATGATAAAAAATCTGAAAACATTGAAGCGAATGATATAATAAATTATCTTGTTTCTCTTCAGGAAGTAGGAATTTCTTTCAAAAGTATTGCGAGAAAAAGATCCTCTATAAAATCATTTTTTAAATTTCTTGAAGAAGAAGAGATTTCGATTTCAGTAAATTTTGAAGCAATTCCCTCGGTTAAACCACCCAAAAATCTTCCGCATATTTTGTCACAAAGAGAAATCTTTAGACTTCTCGATTCTTTACCTTTGGAAACAGCACTTGATTATAGAAATAAAGCAATGTTTGAATTAATGTATGCTTCGGGTTTAAGAATTTCAGAGACGATAAATATTTCCATTCATGATCTTTTTTTTGATGAAAAAATGATTAAAGTTATGGGAAAGGGGAGTAAACAAAGATTTGTTCCAATTGCCGGTATCTCAATGGATTATGTGAAAAAATATTTGCAGATTTATCGATATGTTTTGAAAAAATCAAAGGAAACAGATATTCTTTTTTTGAATAGATCCGGTAAAGGTTTAAGCAGGATGGGAATTTGGAAAATATTAAAAAAAGCTTCTATAAAAGCAAATATTACGACAGAAATGTCGCCACACACTCTCAGACATTCTTTTGCAACTCATCTTATTGAAGGTGGTGCAAATTTGCGAACTGTACAAATGCTTCTTGGACATTCGAGTATCAATACAACGCAGATTTATACAAATGTAGATTTGCAACATCTTATAGAAGAACACCATCTTTATCATCCGCGAGGATGAGTTTTCGAGTGCTTCATAATATTACAAAAAGACTTGATATAAAAGAAAAAGAAAAAATAAGACACGCTGAAAAATTCTTTAATGATAGTGTTAAAATTGAGTTTAAAACACAGTTTAGTAACAATAAGATTGTTGATTTGATAGGAGAAATAATTAGAGAAGGACAGTAATTAAAATATTTAAAATGATGGTCTAATCAATGATAGAAAAAAAAACAATTGTAAAGATTTCAGTAGGAAATTTGATTGAATTTGTTCTTCGCTCCGGCGATTTACGATCTGAGTTTTCTGGATTATCGCGTGCAAAAGATGGCATTAAAGGTCATTCTAAAATACAGAAATCTCGACCGGAAAATTATCAAAAAGAAGTTTCTATCTATTATATTTATGAATCTCATTTATTGAATATTGAAATTAATGGGCGAATAGATGGAATTTTCTCTTCATCTGAAATTCCGATAATTGATGAAATTAAAACAACTTATATCCCTCTTGATAGAATTGATAAAGGGCAACCATTTCATTGGGCACAGGTCAAAATATATGCTTTTATTTATGCAACACAAAATTCATTATCTTCTATAAAAGCACAATTAACTTATCTTAATTTGAACACAAAAAATGTGAAAGAAATTAGAAAAGAATTTACAATTGCAGAACTTCAAGAATTCTTTCAGGAAATTATTTCATCGTATCTTATTTGGGCTGAAAAATCTGTTTTGTGGAGTTCCATAAAAAGAAAATCATGTCAAGAATTAGAATTTCCTTTTGAAAAATATCGTATCGGACAAAGACAACTTGCTGTTGCAGTGTATAAAGCTATCGATAATAAAGAAAATCTTTTTGTGAGTTCTCCAACCGGAACAGGGAAAACAATTGGAGTTATTTTCCCAGCAATTAAGGCACTTGGAGAAGATATTGCAGATAGAATTTTTTATTTTACAGCAAAAACAATCGGGCGGATAATTGCAGAGAATACGATTGATATTTTACGGAGGAAAGGCTTAAAAATTAAATCTCTAACCCTTACCGCAAAAGAAAAAATATGTCTTCAACCAGAATCAGCATGTGTTCCAGAAGAATGTATTTACGCAAAAGGATATTCTGATAAAATTTATAAAGCGGTAGGGGAGATGTTGCTGTTCGACAAATTTAACAGAGAATCTATTATTGAGATGGCAAAAAAACATGAAGTTTGTCCTTTTGAATTTTCTCTTGAATTAGCTTTGTGGAGCGACTGCATTATAGCTGATTACAATTATGCTTTTGATCCTGCTGTCTATTTGAAAAGATTTTTCAGTGATGTAAAAGAAAGATATATTTTTCTTATCGATGAAGCTCATAACTTGCCGAATCGTGCTCGTTCAATGTATTCAGCCGAATTGTATAAACAGGATTTTTTAGATTTTAGTAAAACTATAAAGGATGAATTTCCTGAAACTGCAAAACTATCAAATAAAGTAAATAAGATATTTCTAACAAAGAAAAAATTAATAGAAGAGGATAAAAAAATCTTGGTAG
>JAOZMQ010000029.1:0-13005 GCA_029934195.1 Candidatus Cloacimonadota bacterium
AGGTGCTGCTGTTGAACTTCCTATAACTATTCCACTTCAAACAGGGTGGAATATCATGGGTTATCCAGCTACAGAACCACAAGTTGCGATGGATATTCTTCAACCTTTGATTGATGCTGGACAACTTGTGAAAGTGCAAGATGAAACAGGTGCGGCAATTGAGTATCTTGGTTATCCAATTAATCTTTGGGTTGATAATATTGGTGATTTTTTACCAAGTGAAGGTTATCAGATTAAAGTCAATGAAGATACTGAATTAATTATTAATACTCCTCTCGCAACTGATATCGCTTTTGAAATTCCTGAAACAATTGAGACAGAACATTTCAGTCTTTCATTTGATGGAAATCCTTTTGAAGCTATGAATGTTTATATTTCAGCAGTAAATTTAGAAAATACCGAGTTGGAAGAAAATGATGAAATTGGTGTTTTCGATGGTGATTTATGTGTTGGAGCTATTTTGATTACGGACCCAAATGCAGATTATTTTGAATTAAGAGCTTCTCATAATGATGAAACTTCTTCAAATATTAATGGTTTTGTAAATGGCAACGAAATGATATTCAAAGTATGGGATTTCAGTGAAAATACAGAATTTGATACTGATATTAATTATCAGTCTGGATACAATGTTTTCCAATCAAATGAGACAGCAATTGTTACAATTGATGTAGTTCTTGGAGCAAATCCGAATAATGTTTCTTATAAAACGGAAATGCTTGGAAATTATCCAAACCCATTTAATCCATCAACAACAATACAATTTACTCTCAAAAATGATGATATTGTTAAATTTGAAATTTATAATCTTCTTGGGCAAAAAATTAGAACTATTTCAGATAAATCATACAATGCAGGAATAAATAAAGTTATGTGGCATGGTTTAGATGATTATAACAATAATGTATCAAGTGGTATATATTTCTATAAAATGATAACTAACCAATATTCTTCAACAGGAAAAATGATTCTGATGAAGTAATTTTCATAATTTAGCGTTACTCTGCAATTTAGTGGAGTAACGCTATTTCTTCACTGATAGAATCTTATCTGAGAAATTTCCGCTTATTATATCTCATAAAGGAGTTTCTCAGAGAAGATTTTATTAGTACTGGTTTGAAAATTCAAATCATAAAAAGTTTTAAAAAAAAGAAAAAAAGCGAGGAAGTAAAATGAAAAACAAAAGAAACGTTCTCTTAGTTTTTGCTTTATTAGTCATTTCTTCACTATTGTTTTCCGCTTCAGGAATTAATCGTGATGAACACTTTATTCCGATTTATCAGAATAACCCAATTACACCTATGACAATCTATGTTACAGAAGCATTGATTGATGGAGTAAATATTGGTGCAGATGATGAAATTGGAATTTTTGACGGAGATAATTGTGTTGCTTCAGCTGTATTAACAGGTGAAATTATTAATTATGTAGCAATTTCGGTTTCTGCTGATGATCCTGACACTCCGGAATTAGAAGGATTTATTGAAGGTAATTCTATCATTTTCAAATTATGGAATTCTACTACTTCTATGGAAATTATCGATGTTGCAGTAACTTATCAATCCGGCGGTAATATCTTTTTACCTAATGAAACTGCCAGTGTTGCATTATCTGGTACTTCACCGGGAGAAAATCACGCTCCAATGGCAGATGCAGGTGAAGACCAATCAGTCGAAATCAATGAATTGGTAACGTTAGACGGATCGGGATCTTATGATGAAGATGGAGATGAAATTACTTTCCTTTGGACTCCTCCTGTATCAATTACTTTAAATGACAATACTTCTGAAAATCCAACATTTACAGCTCCTGTTGTTTTAGAAGATACTGACTATGAATTTGTTTTAATTGTTAATGACGGGGAACTAAACTCAGCTCCTGATGCAGTAATTATCACGGTTATTGCTCCAAATCAAGCTCCAGTTGCAGATGCTGGCGAAGATCAAGCAGTAAATGAAGGAGACTTTGTTAGTTTAGATGGTTCAGATTCCTTTGATCCGGATGGAGATAATCTCACTTATTTATGGACAGCCCCAGAAGGAATTACTTTAGATGATAATACTTCCATAACACCTGGATTTACAGCACCTGAAGTATTAGAAGATACAGAATATGTTTTTTCTCTTGTTGTAAATGATGGTGAATTTAATTCAAATATTGATGAAGTAGTTATAAATGTATTAAATATAATAATTCCTCTTCCTCCAGTTGCAGATGCTGGTAATAATCAAATTGTAAATGAATTTGCAATTGTAACACTTGATGCCTCAGCTTCTTATGATCCTAATGGTGACGCTATCACATTTATTTGGACAGCTCCTGCTGGTATTGTCTTAGATGATGTGACATCTGTGAACCCAACTTTTACAGCTCCTGATGTTGAAGATTCTGAGCAGTTTGTTATTGAACTTGAAGTAAGTGATGGCGATTTGACTGATACAGATTCCGTTATTATTACTGTAAACAATGAGAATCATTTTGTTCCGGTTTATTCTGGATCACCTATAAATCCTATGAATTTTTATGTTACTCAAGCAATTATTGATGGTAATAATATGGTTCAAGGAGACGAAATTGGTATTTTTGATGGGGAACTCTGTGTTGGTGCTGGTGTACTTGATGGACAGATTGTTAGCAATTTTGCTATGGTTGCATCAGCGGATGACCCTGTTACTCCTGAAATTGATGGTTTTATTGCTGGAAATAATATTATATTTAAATTGTGGGATTCAGCAAATAGTATTGAAGTTACTGATATTTCGGTTACTATTCAATCTGGCAATACAACTTTTACACCCTCTGGAACTTCTGTTGTAGCTCTTGCCGGTACAACTCCCGGAGGAAATCATCCGCCTATTGCAAATGCCGGCGATGATCAAACAGTGATTGAAGAAGAAATAGTTCAACTTGATGGATCAGATTCTTATGATCCTGATGGTGATAATCTTACTTTCTTATGGACAGCTCCTGAAGGTATTACCCTTGTAAATCCTACGACTGCTAATCCTATTTTTACTGCTCCACAGGTTGATGAAGATACTGATTACGAATTTATTCTTGTTGTAAATGACGGAGAAATGAATTCAAGTCCCGATGCAGTAATCATAACAGTTGAAAACTATATCATAAATATTGCTCCTGTTTCAGATGCTGGCGAAGATCAAGAAGTAAATGAAGGAATTCTTGTAAGTTTAGACGGCTCTGGTTCTTACGATCCTAATGGTGATAATCTAACTTTTTTATGGACAGCTCCAGAAGGTATTACTCTTAATAATAGTACATCTATTACGCCATCATTCACAGCTCCTTTAGTTGATGAAAATACAGAATATCTTTTTTCTTTAGAAGTTTCAGATGGTGAACTTAATGATACTGATGAAGTTATTATAAATGTTTTAAATGTTACTACTCCTCAAGCACCTATAGCAGATGCTGGTGTAAATCAAATAGTTTTTGAAACTGATTTGGTAACTCTTGATGGATCTGCTTCTTATGATCCTGAAGGGGAAACACTTGCTTATTTGTGGACAGCTCCATCGGATATTACTCTTTCGGATCCTGCTGTTGTTAACCCAACCTTTATTGCTCCGGAAGTTGGAGAAGATACAAATTATACAATTATTCTTTCTGTTTTTGACGGTACTCTTTGGTCAGAAGAAGATGAAGTAATAATTACAGTTCAAGATATTCCACAACAAGCACATTTCTCAACAATATGGTCTGGTAATCCATACCAAGCAATGAACATTTATGTCACGAGTGCAATTTTAGACGGGCAAGATTTAGACCTTAATGATGAAATTGGTGTTTATGATAATGGAAATTGTGTCGGTTTAATTATCTTAACTGAGCCAATTGGCGATTATGTCACATTTGTTGCTTCTGCTGATGATCCATCAACTCCGGAAGTGGACGGATTTATTTCAGGTAATGATGTTCTTTTTAGATTATGGGATTATGATAACCAAATAGAAATTTCAGACGTTACCACTGTTTTCCAACAAGGAAGTGTTTTTGCTCCAATGGGAATGTCAGTCGTTTCTCTTAATGCAGCCACACCAGGGCAAAATCATGCACCTGTTGCAGATGCAGGAGACAATCAATCAGTTGCTATTGAGGAAGTTGTTCAATTAGATGGTTCTGCTTCCTACGATCCTGATGGTGATGTTATTACTTATTTATGGACAGCACCGGAAGGAATTACTCTTGATGATCCTACTTCTGTTACACCTACATTTACAGCTCCAAATGTTATAAATAATGAAGAATTCCAAATAACTCTTGTCGTTAATGATGGCGAGTTCAAT
The DNA here is from genome assembly GCA_029934195.1 of Candidatus Cloacimonadota bacterium. Classification (GTDB taxonomy): domain Bacteria; phylum Cloacimonadota; class Cloacimonadia; order Cloacimonadales; family JAOZMQ01; genus JAOZMQ01. The sequence continues at coordinate 4,308 of JAOZMQ010000029.1, forward strand.
TCATCACCAGATGCTGTTATAATTACTGTATTGAGTGGAAATACTCCTCCGGTAGCGGATGCAGGTGAAGATCAAACTGTTTATGAAAACTCATTGGTAACACTTGATGGTTCAGCTTCTTATGACCCTGATTCTGATGAGATAACCTATTTGTGGACAGCTCCATTTGGTATTTCTTTAGATGATAATACTTCTATAAATCCAACCTTTACAGCTCCTGAACTTGAGGAAGATACAGACTTTACTTTCTCACTTATTGTTAATGATGGTGAAGACAATTCAATCGCCGATGAAGTAATAATAACAGTTCAAAATAGCAATCAACATTTTATGACAATTTGGTCTGGAAATCCTTACCAACCAATGAATATTTATATCACAGCTGCAACTATTGATGGTTTAAATGCAACCACTGATGATGAAATTGCAGTTTTTGATGGTACAAATTGTGTTGGTGTTTATATACTTGAAGAAGAAATTAGTTCTTATGTTTCTTTTATTGCCAGTGCAGATGATCCATCAACTCCTGATATTGATGGATTTATTGCCGGGAATGAAATGACTTTCCAATTGTGGGATGCAAGTGAAGTTATTGTTGTTGGTAATGTAATAGCAACTAATCAGAGTGGTGATTCTGTATTTACTCCTTTAGGAACAGGAACATTTGCTCTTGTTGGAACAAATACTGGATTTAATCAATCACCTATAGCAAATGCAGGAGAAGATCAATCTGTAGATGTTGGTGATTTGGTTCAACTTGACGGTTCGGCTTCTTATGATCCAGATGGAGATGTTATTACTTTCTTATGGACAGCTCCTATTGAAATTACGCTTGACGATCCAACAGCAGAAATGCCAACTTTTACAGCTCCTAATGTTATTGAAAATACTCCATTTGAGATTTCTCTTGTTGTAAATGATGGTGAATTTAACTCAGCACCGGATGCAGTTACAATTCTAATAAATATTACAAATACTCCTCCGGTAGCGGATGCAGGTGAAGATCAAACGGTTTATGAAAACTCATTGGTAACACTTGATGGTTCAGCTTCTTATGACCCTGATTCTGATGAGATAACCTATTTGTGGACAGCTCCATTTGGTATTTCTTTAGATGATAATACTTCTATAAATCCAACCTTTACAGCTCCTGAACTTGAGGAAGATACAGACTTTACTTTCTCACTTATTGTTAATGATGGTGAAGACAATTCAATCGCCGATGAAGTAATAATAACAGTTCAAAATAGCAATCAACATTTTATGACAATTTGGTCTGGAAATCCTTACCAACCAATGAATATTTATATCACAGCTGCAACTATTGATGGTTTAAATGCAACCACTGATGATGAAATTGCAGTTTTTGATGGTACAAATTGTGTTGGTGTTTATATACTTGAAGAAGAAATTAGTTCTTATGTTTCTTTTATTGCCAGTGCAGATGATCCATCAACTCCTGATATTGATGGATTTATTGCCGGGAATGAAATGACTTTCCAATTGTGGGATGCAAGTGAAGTTATTGTTGTTGGTAATGTAATAGCAACTAATCAGAGTGGTGATTCTGTATTTACTCCTTTAGGAACAGGAACATTTGCTCTTGTTGGAACAAATACTGGATTTAATCAATCACCTATAGCAAATGCAGGAGAAGATCAATCTGTAGATGTTGGTGATTTGGTTCAACTTGACGGTTCGGCTTCTTATGATCCAGATGGAGATGTTATTACTTTCTTATGGACAGCTCCTATTGAAATTACGCTTGACGATCCAACAGCAGAAATGCCAACTTTTACAGCTCCTAATGTTATTGAAAATACTCCATTTGAGATTTCTCTTGTTGTAAATGATGGTGAATTTAACTCAGCACCGGATGCAGTTACAATTCTAATAAATATTACAAATACTCCTCCGGTAGCGGATGCAGGTATTCCACAAACAGTAAATGAAAATATTGAAGTTACTCTTGATGGCTCCGGTTCATACGATCCAAATGGTGATGAAATTACTTACTTATGGACTATTCCGGAAGGCATTGAAGTAGATGATAATACATCTATGACTCCGGTATTTATAGCACCGGAAGTTAGTGAAGATACAGAATATACCTTTTCTTTAATTGTAAATGATGGTGAATTTAATTCAGACCCATCAGAAGTTGTTGTTTTAGTTCAAAATATTGAAACACATTTTATTACTGTATTTCAAGGAAATCCATACCAAGCAATGAACTTTTATGTAACAAGTGCTTTAATAGATGGAAATCCGGTTGAAAGTGATGATGAAATTGCAGTTTTTGATGGAGAAAATTGCGTTGGTTTAATACATCTTGAAGAAGAAATTAGCTCTTATGTAACTTTTGCAGCTTCTGCAGATGATCCATCTACTCCTGATATTGATGGATTTATTGCAGGAAATGAAATAAATTTCAAATTGTGGGATGAATCTCAACAATTAGAAATCAATGATGTTTCCATAACTTTCCAATCTGGTAATGAAGTTTTTACTCCACTTGGAACTGCAAGTGTTGCACTAAATTCTACTTCTCCCGGACAGAATCATGCTCCTGTTGCTTTAGCAGGAGAAGATCAGACATTTGAAATAGGGGAGACGGTTCAACTTGATGGTTCAGCTTCGTATGATCCTGATGGAGATGAAATTACATATTTGTGGACTGCACCTGAAGGAATAGTTTTAGATGATCCTACATCTGCTACACCTACTTTTGAAGCTCCTTTTGTTCCATTAAATACAGACTTTGAAATTGTACTTGTTGTATCTGATGGAGAGTTAAATTCTAATGAAGATGCTGTTGTAATAACTGTAATAGTTGGCAACACACCACCTGTTGCAGATGCGGGAAATCCACAAACAGTCTTTGAATCTATTGAAGTAACTCTCGATGGTTCAGCTTCTTATGATCCAGATGGTGATATTTTAACATATCAATGGACAGCGCCAATTGGAATTGAACTTGATGATGCAACATCTGTTACACCAAGTTTTATTGCTCCACAGGTGGATGATTCAGAAGATTATGAATTTTCGTTAATTGTCTTTGATGGAGATTTATATTCTGAGATTTCTAGTGTTATTATTACAGTAGAGAATCTTGATCAACATTTTGTTCTTTCTTATATTGGGAATCCTTATCAGCCGATGAATTTTTATGTGACAGCTGCTACAATTGATGGACTGAATATGATTGAAGGTGATGAAATCGCTCTATTTGATAATGAAATATGTGTTGGTCATGCAATTCTTACCGAAGAAATTATTACAGATGATGCTTTGTCGATGATTGCTTCTGCCGATGATCCTTCTACTCCAGAAATAGATGGATTTATTACCGGAAATAACATAATCTTTAAATTATGGGATGCTGATGAGGAAATTGAAATTGATGACATTTCCGTTACATTCCAATCTGGTTCCCAAACATATTCTCCTCTTGCAACATCAGTTGTTGCACTAAATGGTACAACTCCCGGACAAAATCATGCACCGATTGCAGATGCAGGTGAAGATCAGACCGTAAATATTGGTGATTTTGTACAACTTGACGGTTCAAATTCTTATGATCCTGATGGCGATAACCTAACTTATCAATGGATTGCACCGGAAGAAATTACACTTGATGATCCAACTTCTGAAACTCCAACTTTCACTGCTCCATTAGTTCCTGCTAATGAAGAATTTGCAATTACACTCAGTGTTTTTGATGGAGAACTATATTCAGAATTAGATGCTGTATTAATTACAATTATTATAGAAAATAATCCTCCGGTTGCAAATGCAGGTGAAGATCAGGAAGTGATTGAAAATACTCTTGTCACTCTCGATGGATCAGCTTCTTATGACCCTGATGGTAATGAAATATCATATCTTTGGACAGCTCCAGAGGGAATAATTTTGGATGATGTAACAGCAATTAATCCAACATTTATTGCTCCTGAAAATACTGAAGTTTCTGAATATTTATTCTCTCTTATTGTAAATGATGGAGAATTTGATTCAGAAATAGATACAGTTCTTATAACAGTTTTAAATTCAACTTCTCATTTTTCTGTAATTTATTCAGGAAATCCATATCAAGCAATGAACTTCTATGTTACAAGTGCTGTTCTTGATGGAAGTAATCTTGGAGAAAATGATGAGATTGCTATATTTGATGGAGAAAATTGTGTTGGCTTTGGAATTCTTACAGGGGAAATTAGTAATTTTATTACTATTGTAGCTTCTGCAGATGATCCAATTACTCCAGACATTGATGGATTTATTGAAGGAAATGATATTAGTTTCAAGCTATGGAATTCCTTGAATGAAGAAGAGATTGATGATGTTACAATTACTTATCAATCTGGGAGCGAGGTTTTCACACCTCTTGGAACAGCAGTTGTTGCCCTAAATGGTGCAACTGCCGGTCAGAATCATGCTCCTGTTGCAAATGCAGGGGATAATCAAATAGTTGCGATTGATGATTTGGTACAATTAGATGGTTCAGCATCTTATGATCCTGATGGTGATGCATTGACATATTTGTGGACTGCTCCAGAAGGTATTATACTTGATGATGTATCTTCTGTCTCACCAACTTTTACAGCTCCAATGGTTTTGGTTGAAACAGAGTTCCAGGTAACTCTTGTTGTAAATGATGGAGAAATCGATTCTGAAATTGATGCTGTTTTAATAACAGTTTTACCTGAAAATACCGCTCCGATAGCTGATGCAGGTGAAGATCAAAACGTTTTTGAAAATGATGTTGTTCTTTTAGACGGTTCTGCTTCTTACGATCCTCAGAACGATGAACTTACTTATGAATGGACAGTTCCAGAAGGAATTGAATTGGATGATAATACATCTATTACTCCATCTTTTATTGCTCCTCAAGTAGAAGAAAATACAGAATTTCAAATTGTACTTATTGTAAATGATGGAGAATATAATTCAGAACCATCTGAAGTTATAATTACAGTACAAAAGATAAATTCTCCACCAGTAGCTACAGATGATAATTATGAATTATCTGAAGATTCTATGCAAAGTATTACTCTTTATGGTATTGATGAAGAAGATAATAATTTGATTTTTGAAATTATATCTCCTCCTCTTCATGGTTCTATTACAACTACAAGAGCCTTAGATGTAGTTATTTATACACCGGATGAAAATTATTTTGGAACAGATTCTTTACAATTCAAAGTTATTGATAGCGGAGATTTATTTGATATTGGAACTATTAATCTTAATGTTCTTCCAATAAATGATCAACCAATAATTAGTATTGAGAACTCACATATTTATGTAGATCAAAATTCTGCTGTTGAAGTAATTGTCAGTTTTAACGATCTTGCAGATGGGGTTTTTGCTTCTGATTTAGAAATGCAATTTGTTTATGATCCTAATTTTGGTGAAATAAGTGGTGATTATGTAACTGGAATATTTACATATACACCAAATCCTTATTTTGTAGGTGAAGATAATATTATTGTTATTGCTCAAGAAACTAATGGTACAGAAATGTTAGCTTCAGACGAATTACCAATTCAATTTGAAATTGTTCTTACAAATGAACCACCTGTTGCCTTGGATCAAACAGAATATATTGATGAAGATGAAAATATCATTTTCCTCTTAAATGCTTATGATGATCATGATGATATTTCTGAAATGGAATACCTTATTATAGATGCTCCACAGCATGCAGATTCTTTTGAAATAAGTGGTAATCAAATCACCTATCAACCTGAAGCTGATTGGTTTGGAACAGAAGAATTTACGTTCCAAGTTATTGATACAGGTTTGTTAGAATCAAATATTGCTACAATAAATATAGTTGTTGCTCCTGTAAATGATGTACCTATTGCTGAATCTGCAATAATCGAGACAGGAGGTCAAACAACTTACCAGTTTGATATTGCTGATTTCATTAATGATGCAGAAACTTCTGATGAAAATCTTATTGTTGAGTTTTTCCTTGATGGAAATACTCAAGGTACTTTTGGTGGTACTTTAACAAATATTGGTGGAACTATTTGGGAATACAATGTTGCAGGTAATATAGCTGATATTGATTATATTATTTATCGTGTTCTTGATGAAGAAAATGTTCAATCCAATTTCCAATTATTTACAATCACTGGATTGCCTTCGGATAATCATATTAATAGAGCAGCTCCGGTTGCTTTTGATGATGACTATAATATTCAATACGGTCATGACCCAATAAATGTTCAATTTACAGGTATGGATCCTGATGGAGCAGTTGCAAGAGAACAACTTGATATTGTTATCCTTCAAGAACCATCTTTTGGAATACTCGAAGGGTTTGAATTCAAAAGTTATCTTGCTCCAGTGCTGACTTGTTTTGGAGGTCAATATACGGCGACTACTAATGATGCTGTGATTGACTCAATTAAATATGCAATTTTGTGGGAAGAAAGAGAACCGATTGAAGGTGTTCTTTATATCAATGTTGCAGAAGGAACTGTTTCTCCAATACTTGCAGAAATTGCAAATGTTATAATGATGGAGGAAGCTACCGAAGAAAGAGAGCTTTTTTATGAAGATCTCGATACTGATGCATTAGACTTAACTTGGACGGCGGTTTCTGTTCCAGTAATAAATGGAATTGATTTTACGTTTACTGAAGCTACTGAAAATTCTATATCTCTTTCAATAGAATCTCCATTAGATTATTATGGAAATTCCGTTGTAACTATAAAAGTAGAAGATCAAGATGGATTATTTGCATCACAAAATTTCCAATTAACAGTTGAGAATACAAATGATGCTCCAAATATTTATTCAATTAGCGATTGTGAAATTGATGAAGATAACGAGATTACAGTAATTGTACCTGTTGTTGATCCGGACCCAAATCCGACTCTTAACCTAAGTGCAATTGCCGAACCATCTGATTATATATCAAACTTAACTTTTGATGGCTCACAATTAATCATAACTCCAGCTGAAAATGTAAACGGAGAAGTTCAAATTACCGTTTCTGTAGATGATGGAATTAGCGATTTAGTTGATGAAGAAAGTTTCTTACTAAATATTATTCCTGTTAATGATACTCCTCAATTGGCTGAAATTAATTCTGTTCTAATGCCTCCATCTACCACGAATGAGATTGTAATTATTCCTGAAGATGTAGATCTTTTAGATTTGCTTACAGTTTCAATTCAAGTAGAAAATGAAGAACTGCTTCCTGCTGGTTCAATTATAATAACTCCAGATAATCCGCAAATTCAAGGAACAGAAAGGACTATTTCAATTACACCTGTACCGGGTATGACCGGTTCTTCAAATGTTTATGTTACTATTTCAGATGGTATTGAAGAAATAGTAAGAGCTTTTGAAGTAAATGTAATAGTTCTTGATCAACATTTTGAACTTTGTTATCAGGGAAATCCATATACGCCAATGAATTTCTATAATAATGCTTCAACAATAGATAATACAAATATGCAAGCAGGTGACGAAATTGCAATATTTGACGAAGAACTTTGCGTTGGTCTTGGAGTTCTTACTGAAGAAATTAATGAGTATTTTGTGATCGTAGCTTCAGCAGATGATCCAACAACTCCTGAAATTGATGGGTTTACAGATGGAAATTCTGTCGCCTTCAAATTGTGGGATTTGATGAACGGTAATGAAGTCACTGATGTGACTACAACATATCAAAACGGTGAGGAAATTTTTGTTCCACAAGAATATGCTGTTCTTGCTATTGCCGGAACAAATCCGGGAATTAACCATCAGCCAGTTGCTGATGCCGGAGATGATCAAATAGTTGAAATTGGTGAGCTTGTTCAGCTTGATGGTACTGGATCCTATGACCCTGATGGACATAGCTTTACATACTTATGGACAGCACCAGTTGAAATAATACTTGATAATTATACATCTGCAACTCCAACTTTTTTAGCACCGAATGTAAATGAAGTCACTGATTTTACAATTGAACTTCAAGTAAATGATGGAGAACTGAATTCATTCCCTGATGCTGTTGTCATTACTGTAAATAGTATCAATGTAGCACCAATAGCTGATGCAGGTGAAGACCAAATAGTCTATGAAACTTACAATGTTACCCTTGATGGTTCAGATTCTTATGATCCAAATGGAGATGAGATTACATATCTTTGGACAGCTCCAGATGGTATTGTTCTGGATGATGTAACTCTTGCTACTCCATCATTTTTAGCTCCGGAAGTGGATGTTAATACGAACTTTACATTCTCTCTTGTTGTTGATGATGGCGAATTTACATCAGAAATTGATGAAGTAATTATTACTGTTCTGAATTCTGATTCTCATTTTATTCCAGTTAATTTAGGAAATCCATATCAAGCAATGAACTTTTATGTTACAAGTGCTGCAATTGATATGGTTGATTTAGTAAGTGGAGATGAAATCGGTATTTTTGATGGTGATCTTTGTGTTGGAGTTGGAATTCTTTCAGAAGAAATTACAAATTATCTTGTCGTACTGGCTTCTGCAGATGATCCAACAACTCAGGAAATAGATGGTTTCATTGATGGTAATCCAATTACTTATAAACTTTGGGATAGTAGTGAATTAATTGAAGCAGATGATGTTCAAGCAACTTATCAATCGGGCGATGAAATTTTTACATCACTTGGAACTTCAGCGGTTGCTTTAAATGGTACAACAGCTGGTCAAAATC
>JAOZMQ010000029.1:13105-15164 GCA_029934195.1 Candidatus Cloacimonadota bacterium
ATTATGAAATTATTCTTGTTGTAAATGATGGAGAATTTGATTCTAATCCTGATGCTATAATTATAACCGTTCAGCTTGCTGAAATGTCACCGATTGCTGATGCCGGAGAAGATCAAACAGTTTATGAAAACACAATAGTTACTCTTGATGGTTCAGGTTCTTATGATCCAAATGGAGATGAAATCACATATCTTTGGATAGCTGCAGCAGGTATTGTTTTTGATGATCCAACTTCTCCAAATCCAAGCTTTACAGCACCGGATGTAACAGAAGATACAGATTATGAAATATCTCTAATAGTTACAGATGAAAATGGATTATTCTCACAAGATGAAGTTATTGTAACGGTTTTATATTCAGAAAACTACTTCAATCCGGTTTATACTGGTAATCCTTATAATGCTATGAATTTCTATGTAACTTCTGCTCTCATTGATATGATTGCTTTAGAAACCGGAGATGAAATTGCTGTCTTTGATGGGGAAATTTGTGTTGGTTTTGTCACTCTTGAAACTCCAATTAATGAATATATCTTAATGTTAGCTTCTGCAGATGATCCGTCAACTCCTGAAATTGATGGTTTTATTGATGGAAATGAGATAACTTACAAAATGTGGGATAGTAGCGAAGGTTTAGTTATTGATGATGTTCAAGCAACTTATCAAACAGGTAACGTAGTTTTCACATCACTTGGAACTTCAGCGGTTGCTTTAAATGGTACAACAGCTGGTCAAAATCATGCTCCGATTGCAGAAGCTGGTGAAAATCAAACTGTGCTTGGAAATGAGCTTGTAACACTTGATGGTTCAGCTTCTTATGATCCTGATGGTGATATACTTACTTATTTGTGGACTGCTCCGGAAGGAATTGTTCTTGATGATCCAACAAGTGAAACTCCAACATTTACTGCTCCGGATGTTTTAGAAGCAACAGATTATGAAATTATTCTTGTTGTAAATGATGGAGAATTTGATTCTAATCCTGATGCGGTTATTATTACGGTTCAACCTGTATTGGAATACACATCAATCGTAGTTGACAATGCTGAAATTCTACCAATGGAAGAAACTGTAATTTCAATTAATACAAGTAATATCTACGACAGTTGGGGCGTTACATCTTATACTTTCAATTTAGAATTTAATGACTCTATTATTTCTCTTGAAGGTTATTCAATAGATGGAACAATTGCTGATGGTGGATTAGTAACTCTTACCGAAAACAGAGAAGGTTACCAAGTTGAATATATTAATGATACAACTATTGTAGGTGAGGGGTCAATCCTTGATCTTCAATTTATCGGATTAAATTTCGGTTCAACAGAAATTGAAATTACTGATTTCTTGTATAACACAACAAACATAACAAATGTTAATAATGGTATAATCCAAGTTTTCAGTGGATTTATAGCAGGTTCTGTTATAGATGCTATTACTCTTGAGCCAATAGAAAATGCTCTTATTCTTGCTGGTAATTATTCAGTATTAACTGATGAAAATGGTCTTTATTCAATAGAAGTAAATCCTGCAGTTTATAATGTAGAATGCTCAATCGATGGCTACCATAACAATTTAGTTGAAGGAATTCTTGTTTTGGCAAATACTACGGAAACAGTTAACTTTGAGATGAATTTACTTATCGGTTCTCTTGAAGGTATAGTTACTGATGCTAATTCCAGTACTCCAATTCAAGATGCAGATGTTTATATTGAAAAAGATGGAGTCTCGCATAATATCCTTACTGATGAAAATGGATTCTATCAATTTACCGATATTACTGTTGGGGTATATGATATTTGGACAAATGTTTACGGATATGAAAATTATACTTCTACAGTGGAAATCCTTGATGGACAGATTACAGAGAAAAATATTGAACTTCAACCTTCTATTGAAAGTAGTATTATCACAGTGGCTGATGCAAATGTTATAGTATCAGAAGAATTTACTGTAGCTGTTTCAACATCTGAGATTCTTGATGAATGGGGAGTAATAGCTTATCAGTTTGATTTGACTTTCGATGGAAATCTCATTGAATATAATGATTATTCATTAGAAGG
>JAOZMQ010000302.1 GCA_029934195.1 Candidatus Cloacimonadota bacterium
ATTAATCTTTTCTTCATGATCTTCAGTCCTTCATGGTTAAAAAATTCTTTTCGTTTAGATACTACATAGTTAAAAATTCCTTTTCATTAAGAAACTATTTAAAAATTGAGAGCATTCTTTTATTGTCAAAGAAAATTTTAAACATTTTACAAAAATCTTTTAAATTCAACAAAAAATAAAAATAATCTCTTGCAAAAAAACTATCAATTCCAAAAGTTAGATTTTTGTATTGGAAACCATAGAATAAAGGTGATTGCAAGATTTTGATAGTTGTTGCCTATCAATAATTAATTTAATATCTCTTTTGAATTTGGGTTAATTCCTATAAGACTGTATGAATTTCAAGATACACGTAGAAATATACCTATCATCTTTTGGCTTAAAACTTTTTGTTTAAGCAATAGTTATAGAGAGAAATCAAACAAAATATGGAGTAATAAATGATAGAGAATGAAATAAGAATACCGCGTACACTTGCTGCCATCCATGTTGAACATATGGTTATGTATCCATATTTGATGGTTCCGTTAGTTGTTTCGGATAAATCAATGAAGCAGGTTATAGAATATGCAATTTCAACAGAAAAACTTCTCGGATTTTTCTTATCTCGTGATATGGAAACCGATAGTGAGAAACAAAATGAGATTGAAATAAGTGAATATGGAACCGCTGTAAATATTTTGAGAATGCTTCGAAATAGTGATGGTACTATTAGTTTACTTCTTCAAGGTGTTTCAAGAATTAGGATTGAAAAAGTAATTCAAAAAAGTCCATTTATGAAAGTGGAAATTGAGACTATACCGGAAAATCTTGAAGAATCACCAAAAATTAATGCAATAAAAAAAGTTACTTTTGAATTGTTGGACAAAGTAATTTCAGAAAGTCCAGATATTAATCGTGAACTTAGTTTTGGATTAAAGTCAATTAAACAATTGGGAAGGATTGCTGATATTATTGCAGGTAATGTTGCCATAAAACTTGAGCAAAAACAAAAGATTTTAGAAGCACTTTCAATTGCAGACAGATTTAATAAATTGAATCAATATTTGGCAGAACATATAAAACAATTAAGAATTGAGAACAGAATTAGAAATTCTATACAATTAGAAATTGATGAAGATCAGCGTAGATATTATCTTCATGAACAGTTAGAGGCAATCCAAAAAGAGCTTGGAGAAACAAACGAGATTGATCAAGAAATCAATAAATGGAAGAAAAAAATTATAGCTGCTAAATTACCTGAACATGTTCTTGAAGTAGCAAATGAAGAAATTGAGCGTCTTGAAATGATGACTCCAGCTTCGAGTGAATATAGTGTTATTAGAAATTATCTTGAATGGATTGTTACCGTTCCGTGGTCAAAACGAAGTAAAGACCGATTAGATCTCAAGAAAATTAATTCCATTCTTACAAAAGATCACTATGGATTAGAAAAACCAAAGGAAAGAATTTTAGAATTTATTGCTGTTAAAAAATTGAAAAAAGATAATTTGCAAGGACCTATTTTATGTTTTGTTGGACCTCCGGGAGTTGGAAAAACATCATTAGGAAAATCAATTGCTAATGCAATGAAAAGAAAATTTATAAGAATTTCTCTTGGTGGAATTCATGACGAAGCCGAGATTAGAGGTCATCGAAGAACTTATATTGGAGCAATGCCCGGGAAAATAATCAATGAATTAAAAAGAGTTGGTACCAGAAATCCTGTGTTTATGTTGGACGAAATTGATAAAATTGGAAAAGATTTTCGGGGTGATCCTTCTTCTGCTTTATTGGAAGTTTTAGATCCAGAACAAAATTCTACATTTATAGATAATTACCTAAATTTGCATTTTGATCTTTCAGATGTGATGTTTATTACAACTGCAAATAGTTTGAGTACAATTCCACCACCTTTGCGAGATAGAATGGAAATAATTGAATTTTCCAGTTATATTGAGAGTGAAAAATTAAATATTGCTCGAAACTATCTAATACCAAAGGAAACATACAACAATGGTCTTACAGGCAAGAATATAAAACTAATGAATTCAGGGATTTTGGAATTAATTCGATATTATGTAAGAGAAGCCGGAGTAAGATCTTTACAGAGAAGTATTGGATCTATTTGCAGGAAAGTTGCACGGAAAGTTGCAGAAGGAAATCCAAAACAAGTTATTGTAACTGCCCACAATGTAAAAGATTTTCTTGGAAATCGAAAAGTATCGCATGAAATGGCAAAAAGAAAACCAGAGATTGGAATTGTTACCGGTTTAGCTTGGACATCATTTGGAGGAGAAATCCTTTTTTGTGAATCTTCATTAATGCCAGGTAAAGGAAGATTAATACTAACAGGCTTGCTTGGTGAAGTAATGCAAGAATCTGCTAAAATTGCAATGAGCTATTTGAAAAGTAATTATGAAAAATACAACATTGATATCAAAGAAATTAGCAAAAAAGATATTCATATTCATCTGCCTTCCGGATCAGTTCCTAAAGATGGACCTTCTGCCGGAGTTACACTTACAACTTCACTTGCTTCTCTTTTTTCAAAAAGGAAAATTCATCATGAAATAGCATTAACCGGTGAAATAACTCTTCAAGGAAAAGTTCTACCTATTGGTGGTGTACGAGAAAAATTCCTTGCTGCCAAAAGAGCCGGAATAAAAAAAGTTCTTTTCCCTGAAGAAAATAGAGACAATGTCTATGAAATCTCCGAGAAAATTCGGAAAGGAATTGAAATTGAATTTATTGAAAATATTGACCAAGTTTTAGAGATTATGCTTTTAGATTAACTTTTCTTTTGAAATAATTTATATTAAGGAAAAAATGCAAGAAACAAAAACAATAAATATTCTTATTGATGTTGACAAAAAATTTGTTCCAAAAGCGGAATATGTATTACGTACTTTTTGTCGCATTAGTGGATTACAGCCAAAGTTTTTCTATAAATTTTATACAGGAGATATTCATCTTTATTATGGGAAAAAAATTGAATATAAATATCCGGTACATATTTTTCATAATCAAGAAGCAGTAGCTTTCTATAACCAAAAAGAATCTTATCCACTCAAGAAATATTCTTTTTATGTCTATAATAAAGAGTTGATTCCCTTTTTATTTTCCTTAAAAGGTAGGATTCAATTTCTTGGGAAGAAAACTGTATTTATTAGAAAGGATATTATTTCATCAGCATTCTATTTCCTTTCTTGTTGGCAGGAATATGTCTTTGAAAGTCATCACCCTGAAGAAACTTTTAGACCTATCGATTCTGACCAGCATCATTGGGATTTTGCTGATATTCCAATTGTAGATTGTTATTTGGAGATTTTTGAAAGAGCAATAAACTTGATTATTCCTCAATTTATTCCTTTACAGCGATGGCCAAATCAGAAGAAATATGCACTTTCTGTATCTCATAATGTTGATTTCAGTCAACATTGGTTTACTTTTAACTCTAAACAATTTTTTAAAAATAATAGGAAACTTCTTTTAATACATCCAATTAGTTTTCTAAAAAGATTTTTTAGTAATCTGAAAAGTGATAGAATACACAAAAAGCCACTTGAGAAAATAAAAAAGCTTATCAATGCAGAAGTTAATAAAGGGATCAATTCTTCATTTTTTTTATACTCTTATTCGTATTCCAGTCCGAATAGTATCGATAACGGTAAAGAATCTAAATATTTGAAGCAAATTAAAACGCTTTTTGATAAGAAAGAAATTGGTTTACTTGGAGATTTCTATACTTCGCAGAATAAAGAAATGTTCAATAATGATATTAATTTTTTGAAGAAAATTAAAAAGAATGTAAATGGTTATCGAAGTAAAGGATTCAATTTTTCTTATCAGAAAATGTTTGTTTTACTTGATGAAAGGAATATTAAATATGATAGTTCAATGGGGTATTCAGAATTTGTTGGGTATCGATGTGGAACTTCTTATCCATTTCAGCCTTATAATTTTGAGAATGAAAAACCATTTTCTGTTTTAGAAATTCCGGTTATTGTTAAAGACTTATCTTTGATTTCAACTGATTCTCTAAAAATCTCTCTCAAAAAAAGTAAAAGAATTTTGACTGAATTAGTTCAAAAAACAATTTCAAGACAAGGACATATTTCAATAGTATGGAATCCGGAAATTTTTGAGTGGAGTAAGTTTAATGGTTGGAATAAAGTATATTGGAAAATTGTAAAGAAAGTAGTTAAAAAAGATGGATGGCTTTGTTCTATTGATGAATTATATCATTATTGGATTAATAGATGAGCAGGAAGTAGAACCATCATTCTAGATAGT